>JBBILK010000057.1:0-10412 GCA_037444965.1 Actinomycetota bacterium
GCCTGAGACGATGAAGCCCGCCCGGGCCTCCGGCTGAGATGGCGGGCGAAGGGGCAGAGCGGAGCGGCGCCCGGCAGATCCTCGGGAACCCCTCGGTCGTCGCGGTGATCGCGATCGCTTTCGTGATGATGCTCGGCGCGGGCATCGTGCTCCCGACGCTGCCGCTGTTCGGACGCTCCTTCGGGGTCGGCTACGGGGCGGCCGGGATCCTGATCGCAGCGTTCGGCTTCTCGCGCCTCGCCTTCGACCTCGCCGCGGGGATGATCGTCGACCGCTTCGGCGAGCGGGTCGCCGGCACGGCCGGCTTCGTGGTCATGGCGACAGCCGCCCTGCTCACCGGTCTCGCTCCCACCTTCGCCGTCGCGGTCGTCTTCTGGGGCGCGGTCGGGGCCGGCTCGGCCGTCGTGCAGGCCGCGAACTTCGTCCACCTGATCCGCGTCGTCCCGCCGCACCTGATGGCGCGCACGTTCGGCATCTTCTACGGCGCGTTCAACGTCGGGCTCGCCGCAGGCGGCTTCGTCGGGGGGTTCCTCGCCGACCGCGTCTCGCTCGAGAGCCCGCTCTACGCGAACGCTTCCCTCGCGGTCCTCGGCGGGCTTCTCTACCTCCGGTTCGTCCCGCGCGGGCGGCACGCGCTGGGCGAGGGCCACCGCCGTTCCGCCGTCCGCACGCGGCTGGGCCGCGTCCTCCGGACACCCGGAATCGCCGCCGTGCTCGCGAGCCAGCTGGCCTACCTGTGGATGTTCGCTGCCGTCTTCGGGACGCTGATCCCGCTCTTCGGCAAGGACGAGCTGGGCATGTCCCCGGCCGCGATCGGGGCCGTCTTCGCCGTCGGGCTCGCCGTCGAGCTCGTCGTCCTCTACCCGGCCGGGAGCCTCGCCGACAGGCATGGCCGCAAGCGGCTCCTCGTCCCCGGCATGACGATGCTGACCGCGTTCACCGCCGCGCTCGGTCTGTCGGAGACCGCGCTCGGGCTCGCGGCGCTCGTCGCGGTGCTCGGCGCGGCCTCGGGCATCGGCGGGACGGTGCCGAGCGCGATGCTGTCCGACGTCGTCGGCAAGGACGACTCGGGCCTCGCGGTCGGCGTGTTTCGCTTCGCGACGGACGTGGGGTGGGCGCTCGGGCCGCTCGCCGCCGGCTTCGTCGGCGGCACGTTCGGCTTCCAGGCCGCGTTCGTGGCCGCCGCCGCCCCCGGGGCGATCGCCGTGCTCTTCCTCCTCCGAACGCGGGAGACTCTTCGCCCCGCCGCAGAGCGAGCGGACTAGCCGCCTGCCGTGCGGCGGAAGTGCTCGACGGTCTCGCGCACAGCGTCGCGGAGGGGCGTCACGGTCACGGCACCGACCGCCTGCTCGAGCCCGCCGACCGCCATCGCGGCCGGCAGAGGGAGCGGCGTGTCGTCGAACGTGATCTTGCCGGCCACCTCCGGGGCGGCCGCCTCGATCGCCGCCACGAGCTCGCTCATGTGCGCGACCGTGCCCGGCATGTTGAACACGGCCGCGCCCTCGTAGCCGGAGCGGCTCATCTGGATGAACGCGCGGGCGGTGTCGGCCGTGTAGTTGAACGTGAGCCTGCCGCCGTAGGTCAGGTGGTAGCCCTCGCCGCGGGCGGCGGCCTTCATCGCGAACGTCGGCTCGGCCGTGATGCCCTGGTCGCGCGCCGGACCGTAGACGTTGTACGGGCGGAGCCCGAGCGAGGGAACGCCCTCGTCCTGCCAGTAGATGCGCGCGTTCCCCTCGTTCGCCTGCTTGTAGACGCCGTAGTGGGTCGCGGGCCGCGAGAACGCCGCCTCGTCCGCGAGCGCCCGCTCGCCGTCGTCGGGGCCGAAGTACGCGGCCGAGCTCGCGTACACGACCGGCCCGGCGATCCGCTCGCGCCGCCGCTTCACGGCCTCGAAGACGTTGACGGTGCCGACGACGTTGACGAGCGCCCCCAGGGCAGGGTCCTCGCGACAGAACGGGATCTGGAGAGCCGCCAGGTGGATGACGTGGGTGATCTCGTGCTCGTCCAGCGCGCGCTCGAGGTCGTCTTTCCTCGTCACGTCGCCCTGGACGAGCGCGATGCGCCCGACCTGCTCGGGCGGCATGAGCTCGTGCAGCCGGCGCGGCTCCGAGCCGAGGTCGAAGCCGACCACGGCGGCGCCCTCCTCGAGCAGGAGCCGGCTCGTCCAGGCGCCGAGGCAGCCGTGGACGCCCGTGACGAGGAAGCGCTCCGGCATCAGTACGTGGCCCGGCCGCCGGAGATGTCGAAGCAGGCGCCGGTGGCGAACGAGAGCTCCTCGCTCGCGAGGAAGCAGATCAGCGCGGCGACCTCTTCCGGCTGCCCGAGGCGGCCGAGCGGGATCCGCGAGACCATGTAGTCGACGTGCTCCTGGGAGAGCTGCGCCAGGATCGGCGTCTCGATCACGGCCGGCGCGATGCAGTTGACGAGGATGCCGGTGCCGACGAGGTCCTTTCCGATCGCCTTCGTCAGCCCGATCACGGCCGCCTTGCTCGCCGAGTAGGCGGCGGCCATCGGATTGCCCTCCTTGCCGGCGATCGAGGCGATGTTGACGATCCGGCCGTAGCCGCGCCCTTTCATGCCGGGGATCACCGCGCGGTTGCAGCGGAAGACGCCGTGGCAGTTGACGGCGAACACGCGCTCCCATTCGGCGTCCGAGACCTCTTCGGTGTGGAGGGAGTCGCCGCCGATCCCGGCCGAGCAGACGAGGACGTCGAGCCGGCCGAGCTCGGTCTCGACACGGGCGACCGCGGCGTCGACCTCGGCCGAGTCCGTCACGTCGGCGGCGAGCGGGAGGACGGCGGCTCCGAGCTCGCGCGCCGCCGCCTCGGCGGCCGCGGCGTCGCGGTCGAGGAGGGCAACCCCCGCGCCGCTCTCGAGCAAGCGGGCGGCGGCGGCACGGCCGATCCCGCTCGCACCGCCCGTGACGAGGGCAACCCGGCCGTCGAAGTCGTAGCGGTTCGCCGGCCGGAAGCTCATCCGGGATCTTCTATCAGAGCGGGGCCGTCCTGCGCCCCGACTACGATCGGCGATCGACGACCAAGGGAGGTCAGGCGATGGTGACGCGCGAACGGGGGCCGGTCGGCAACACCCGCTCGATCCCGCTCTCGATCCTCTGGGCGATCCTGACGCTCGGGATCTACACGTTCATCTGGGTGTACAGGACGCAGGAGGAGATCAAGCGCTACTCGGGCAACGGGGTCGGTGGTGTGCTCGGGCTCGTGATCTGGTGGCTGATCAGTCCGGTGACGTACTTCGTCGTCCCGTCCGAGGTCCGCTACATGTACGAGGACCTCGACGGCGGAACGAGTCCGGTGCGGGGGACGACCGGCCTCTGGATCCTGCTGCCGATCGCCGGCCCGTTCGTCTGGTTCTTCAAGGTGCAGGGTGCGCTCAACCGCTACTGGGAGTCGAAAGGCGCCGCGCCCGCATAGACTGCGGCGCGTGATCGTCGAGGAACGCACCTACACGCTCGAGGTCGGGAAAGTCCCCGAGTACCTGCGGCTCTACGAGGAGGAGGGGCTCGCGATCCAGACGCGGATCCTGCCCCGGATGGTCGGGTACTTCTCGACCGAGCTCGGGACGCTGAACCAGGTCGTCCACCTCTGGGCGTACGAGGACTTCGAGGAGCGGACGAGGAAGCGGGCAGAGCTGGTCGCCGACGAGGACTGGCAGGCCTACGTCGCGAAGGTGCGGCCGCTCATCCTCCACCAGGAGAACCGGATCCTGATCCCGGCGCCGTTCTCGCCGATCCGGTAGCGGCTCCGTGATCTGGATAAGCTAGCGCCCGCCTGCAGGAGGCTCGGAAAGGAGCTGATCAGCCCATGGGGGTCATCGCCAACAACCCGAAGATCCACGAGCTCGTCGCCGCGGACGTGGTGGTCGAGCAGATCGCCACGGGATTCACCTTCACGGAGGGGCCGGTCTGGCACCCGGACGGCTACCTCCTCTTCAGCGACATGCCGGGCGACGTGCGCCGCAAGTGGTCTCCCGACGGCGGCGTCGTCGAGGTGATGAGACCCGCCAACAAGTGCAACGGGATGACGCTCGACGCCGAGCTTCGCCTGATCGTCTGCGAGCACTGGACGAGCCAGGTGATCCGGGCCACCCTCAACCCGGACGGCACCGAGGCGAGTCGCGAGACGATCGCTTCGCACTACGGCGACAGGGAGCTCAACTCGCCGAACGACGTCGTCGTGAAGAGCGACGGCTCGATCTACTTCTCCGACCCGACCTACGGGCGGATGGACGTGTTCGGGAACCCGCGGGAGCAGGACCTCGACTTCCAGGGCGTCTACCGGATCCCGCCCGGAGGGGGCGACCTCGAGTTGCTCGCCGGCGACTACGGGCAGCCGAACGGGCTCTGCTTCTCGCCCGACGAGTCGAAGCTCTACGTGAACGACTCGGACCGCTGCCACATCCGGGTCTACGACGCGAGGCCGGACGGCTCGATCTCGGGCGGCGACGTCCTGATCGAGAACATCGGCACGCCGGGGCAGCTCGAGGGCGGGATCCCCGACGGGATGAAGTGCGACGCCGCCGGGAACATCTGGGTCACCGGGCCCGGCGGGGTGTGGGCGATCAGCCCCGACGGCGAGCACCTCGGCACCGTCGAGGTGCCGGAGCACACCGGGAATCTGAACTGGGGCGGCCCTGCCTGGGACGTGCTCTACGTCCCGTCCTCGACCTCCGTCTACCGGTTCCAGACGACGGTCGGCGGCAACCGCCTCGCCTACATGCGCTAGGAGGAGGAACGATGGCATTCACGCTCGATCCGAAGCGGAGCGCGCTCATCATCCAGGATCTGCAGAACGACGTGATCATGCCCGGCGGGGCGTTCACGGGCGGAGAGGGCCCCGGCCCCGCGGAGCACGCGAAGAGCCAGAACGTGGTCGCGAACGTGAAGTCGATTGCGGCGGCCGCCCGCGCGGCCGGGATGCCGGTGATCCACGTCTGGTACATCGTCGAGAAGGGCGCGCCCGGCGTGAAGCAGAACGCGCCGCTCTTCCAGGCGATCAGGGCGACGAACGGCGTCGTGCGAGGCACCTGGGGTGCCGCTCCGGTCAAGGGTCTCGAGGCGAAGCGCGGCGACTTCGTCGTCGAGAAGACGCGGATGAACGCGTTCCACGGCACGAACCTCGACAACCTCCTCCGCGGCCTCGGCGTCGAGACGCTCGTGATCACGGGCGCCTGGACGAACTTCTCGATCGAGCACACGGCGCGGCACGCGGCCGACGCCGGCTACAACGCGGTCGTCGTCACCGACGGCACCTCGACGATCGACGACGAGTGGCAGAACGCCGCCCTCAACTACGCCCTCGTCAACATCGCCGAGCGGGTGCCGACCAAGGACGTCGTGGCCGCGCTGAAGCGGAGGACGCGGAAGAAGTAGAGGCGGCGCCACGCCGGTCAGTCGGGAAGCAGGCGCAGGGTCTCGCAGTGGCGCGGGCGAACCGCGCCGAAGTGACGCCGGTCGAGCGTGATCACGGCATCGGTTCCGAGGCGCTCGGCGAGCGCGATCACCGACGCGTCGGTGCCGCCGAGCGGGAAGTCCGCGTACTGCTCGACGAGCTCCGCGATCCGCGGCCAGTCCTCGGGCGCGGGCGCTTCGACGTCGAGGTGCTCGAGGCTCCTCGCAAGCGCCGCCTCGGCGAGCGGCCCCATGCGACTGGCGACGAGGTAGAGGGCCTCCGCGACCACGAGAGCCGGGAGCACGAGCTGCAGCTCGCTCTGCTCGAGGAGCTCGACAGCGCGTGCGTGATCAGGGTCGTCGGCGTTCGTAGCCGCGTAGAGCGGCCCCGTGTCAACGATCGCGAGCAATCTGGTCAGCCCACTCGCGAGCGAGGATCTCCTCCGCATCGCGGGCGACGTTCGGCTCGCTGCTGCGTCCGAGGGCGACGAACGGGAGCGCGCGACGCTTCCTGCCGTCCAGGCCGAGATGCTCGGCCAGCGCCTGCCGGGTCACTTCGGACACGGACAGTCGCCTGCGGCGGGCCTCGCGCTGGACCGCGGTCGCCAGCTCGTCGGGCAAGCTGATGGTGGTGCGCTTCATACGTGCATCGTAGCATCACTACCCGAAGCCGAGGTGGATCACGCCGCGGTCGATCAGCCGCTGCGTGAAGGCGGCCGCGGGCAGCAGCTTGACGCCGTACGCGTCGCGCAGGAACCACTCGAAGTAGACGATCACGCTCGAGCGGACGGCGCCGATCTTCTCGAGGCGCGCGAGGTCGCAGACGGCGAGGCGGCTCCGGAGCGTCTCGTCCGCGGCGAACTCCTCGGCGAGGGCGTCCACGCGACCCTCCAGGTCACCGAGGAGCAGCGTGGGCGTGTCGGAGACGAGCCGCCCGCAGTCGCCGAGCTCGGTCCGCAGCTCGATCCGGCAGGTCTCGTTCCGCCAGCGGGCGACGAGGTACGCCGGCCCCGCCTCGAGCACCTCGACGTCCTCGAGCTCCTCGCGGCAGTGGCGGACGAACGCGGCGAGGATCTCCCCCTGGGTGAGCGTGCGGGTCGTCCACTCGATCCGCCGGGAGACCGCCGGCTCCACGTCGCTCGCCATCCGCTACCCGATTCCCTCGAGGAGGTGCGCGAAGGCATCCGGCGTCAGCTCTTCGAGGCGGAGGTAGAGCCCGCCCGCCGAGTCGGCGAGCGCCCGCGACGAGCTTCGTTCCCTGGTCGCCTCCGGTGCCGCGTCCGCGACGACGAGTCCCACCTTCGCGCGCCGAAGGGCCCGGGCCTCGCCGAGCGCGTCCGCGAGCGGATCGCCGCCGGGACGCCGGGCGGCGGTCGGGAGCCCGTCCGTGAGGCAGACGACGAGCGGGACGGCATTCGGGTGCTTCGCGAGCTCCTGGCGGAGGAGCCGCCGCGCGCGTGTGAGCGCGTCGGCGAGCGGCGTCCTGCCGGAGAGCGGGATCTCCCCGAGCCGGCGCCGCGCGAGCGCGGTGCTCTTCGTCAGCGGCAGCGCGACCGTCCCTTCGGGGAGGCCGCTCTTGAACGCGACGAGCGCCACCTTGTCCCCGCGGTGCGTCGCGTCCTCGAGGAGGCGGGCGGTGAGACCCTTGACGGTCTCGACCATCCGCTCGGCGTGCACGGAGTAGCTGTTGTCGACGAGGAAGCAGACCGCGAAGGGAGAGCGGTGCTCGCGGAGCTTGCGGCGCAGGTCTTCCGCGTCGATCCTGAAGCGGAGCCGGCGGGCGCCGGCGCGTGCCGCCGCCGCCCGGATCGTGGCGTCGAGCGCGACGTCCGCGCTCTCGCCGAGACGGTGACGTGCGTACTTCCCGCGCCGCTCGCTGACGAGCGATCGCACCCTGCGACCGAGGCCCGTCCGCTCGAGCTTGTCCTTCCGGGGCACGTGCGCGAAGACGCGGCGGATGTCGGCGTCGAGCTCCGCGATCGGCAGCGTTCCGTCGATCAGCTCGACGCTCGTGAGGACGCCGGCCTCACCGGCGCGGCCGCTTTTTTTGGCTCGACCCCTGTCGCGAGGACGTCCTCGAGCGCCCGCTCGAGCTCGGGCCGGGTTAGCTCCGGTACCGGCGCGAACGGCTCGGCCGGCAGGCGGTGGCCGAGGGCGAGCTCGCCGGCGTCGACGAGGTCCGCGGCCTCCACGCGCCGGCGGGCGGCGAGTGCCGCGAGTGCCTTCGCGCACTCGAGGATCGTGACGTCCGCGCGATGGCTCTGCGTGCCGAGGATCGCCTCGTAGAACGGGCCGGGCACCTCGACGGTTGCGATCAGCTCCTCGGCCCCGCGGACCCGCTCGGCGAGCTCGGCCTGGGCTGCCGCCCAGGACGCGGAGAAGCCCTCCGGGTCGGCCGTGAACGCCTCACGGCGGCGGACGATCTCCGCCCGCAGCGGGACGTGCGTCACGGGCGAGACCTCCACCTGGAGTCCGAGCCGGTCGGCGAGCTGGGGGCGCAGGTCGCCCTCCTCGGGGTTCATCGTGCCGACGAGGAGGAAGCGGGCCGGGTGGCTCACGGAGACGCCTTCCCGCTCGACGGTGTTGACGCCGAGCGCGGCCGCGTCGAGGAGGATGTCGCTCAGGTGGTCGTCGAGCAGGTTGATCTCGTCGACGTAGAGGATCCCCCGGTTCGCCTCGGCGAGCAGGCCGGGCTCGAGCGCCTTCAGTCCCTCCCGCAGCGCCCGCGCGATGTCGATCGTCCCCGCGACGCGGTCTTCCGTCGCGTTCAGGGGCAGGGTGACGATCCGCCGCGGCCGGCGGAGCACCGGGAGCTCCTCGCCGCGCGAGGCCCGCTCCCGGCACGTGGAGCACGGCTGTCCCGGGTCGCAGGAGAAGTGGCAGTCGGCGACGACGGCGATCTCGGGAAGCAGCTCCGCGAGCCCGCGAACGGCGGTCGACTTGCCGGTACCGCTCGGGCCCGTGACGAGCACGCCCCCGACCGCGGGATTGACGGCGTTGACCAGGAGCGCCCGCTTGAGGCGCTCCTGGTCGACGATCGCGGTGAAGGGGAAGTAGCGAATCGGACGCGCCCTACGCCGTGACCACCAGCCGCCGGCCGAACGTCGGCTCGGCCTGCGGGATCGGCGGGAACTGCCAGGTGCCGATCAGCGGGACGGCCGTGTCGCGGTTGATCCTGACGTCGACGAGGAACGGCCGGCCGGAGGCGAAGGCCGTCTCGAACGCCGAGGACAGGTCGCTCGGGTGGTCGACCGAGATCGACCCCGCTCCCATCGCCTCCGCCATCTTGGCGAAGTCGGGGTTCCAGAGCTCGCCGGTCGCGTGCCGCATGAAGCTCGTGCCGATCTCGCGGCCGTCCATGTAGAAGCGCTGGAGGTCGCGGATGACCCCGATCGTGTAGTTGTTGAAGAGCACCCAGACCACGGGGATGTCGTGCTCGACGGCTGTCGCGACCGCGCCGGGGAACATCATCCAGCTGCCGTCGCTCGTGACGCAGACGACCGGCCGGTCGGGTCTCGCGAGCTTGACGCCGAGCGAGCCGTAGGTGCCGAAGCCCATGCCGGCGAACCCGCCCGGCGTGAACATCGCACGCGGCTCGTACACGTCCCAGTACTGCTCGACCCAGCACTGGTGGTTACCCGTGTCGGTGATCATGAGCGTGTTCTCGGGCGCGGCCCGGCGGAGCTCGGCGACCACGCGTCGCGGCTCGATCGGGACCGCGTCCGAGGCCTTCTCGGGCTCGATGAAGTTCGACCACTCCGCCTTGTACGCCTCGACCTGCTCGAGCCAGGGCGAGCGCTTCCGCTTCGGTCCCTTGCGCTGCGCCGCCTCGAGCAGCTGCTTCAACACCTCGCGGGCGTCGCCGACGATGCCGAGCTCGGTCGGGTAGTTGCGGCCGATCTCGGACGGGTCGAGGTCGACGTGGACGAGCTTCGTGGGCGGGATGTTGTACGTGTAGCCCGGCACCCACGAGGAGCAGTGGATGTCCGAGAAGCGCGCGCCGAGGGCGAGGATCACGTCGGTGTTGCGCGCCGCCTCGGTCGCGGGGTACTCGCCCCAGCAGCCGGCGATGCCGAGGTGGAGCGGATGCCGCGCGGACAGCGCCCCCTTGCCCATGAAGCTCGTGTAGACGGGGACGTTCACGTACTCGGCGAACGCGGCGAGCTCGGCCGACGCCTCGGAGAGGATCACGCCGCCGCCGGCGAGGATCAGCGGGCGCCGCGCCGCGAGCAGGAGCTCGAGCGCCCGCTCGACCGCCTCCGGCGAGCCGGGCGTGCGCCAGTTGAGCATCTCGGAGCGCTCGGCCGGCTCCGGGACGCTGACGTCCGCCTTCCGGATCCAGAGGTCGTAGGGGACGTCGATGTGGACGGGGCCGGGGCGTCCGGTGCGGGCGAGCTTGAACGCCTTCGGCAGGAACTTGGCGAGATCGTCGACCGAGTGGGCCTGGAAGGAGCGCTTCGAGATCACCTTCGTCATGCTCGGGAAGTCCGCCTGGTAGTAGCGGTACTCCTCCTGGAGCGCTCCCGAGTCGTACTGGTTCGTCGCGACCTGCCCGGTGATCGCGACGAACGCGGACGAGTCGTAGAACGCGTTTCCCATCGGTGCCGCGAGCAGCATCGGGCCGGGGCCGGTGGACGTGTACACGGGAATCACCTGGCCCGAGGCTCGGAAGTAGGCGTCGGCCATGTAGCCGGCGCCCGACTCGATTCGCGGGAAGACGATCTTGATCTGGTCGGTGCGGTCGTAGACGCCGTCGAGGAGCCCGACGGCGCCGTGCCCCGCATAACCGAACAGGTACGGCACCTTCTCCTTGATCAGATACTCCACTACCAGGTCGCATCCGCGCATCTCGGCCATGGAAGCCCTCCTTCCCGGGCGAGCCGGGCTCGCGTTCACGCGGCCATCATATGCCGGAGCCGGCGCCCTGCCCTGTCGAGTTTGGGTTACCCTCCACGCGCATGAGCCCGTCCCCGCGTGAGCGCGCACCCGTGCGCGCGCGGCTCGC
>JBBILK010000058.1:0-10191 GCA_037444965.1 Actinomycetota bacterium
GCCGCGGCGGCGACGGCGGCGACGCTCGCCGGGCTTCCGGTCGCCGTGCTCCCGCGCCGCTGGCCCGCTCGCTGGACGGCCGCGCTCGAGCGTGCCGCGTACGCGCCCAACGCCCTGCCCGGCATCGTCATCGCGCTCTCGCTCGTCTTCTTCGGCGCCCGCTACGCAGGGCCCGTCTACCAGACCTTCGGTCTCCTGCTGTTCGCGTACGTCGTCCGCTTCCTCCCCGAGGCGCTGGCGGGCACTGGCTCCGCGCTCGCGGGCGTCAACCCGCACGTCGAGGAGGCGGCGTACGGCCTCGGGCGGAGCCGCCTGCGCACCTTCCTGTCGGTCACCGTCCCGGTTGCCCGCTCGGGCATCCTGGCCGGCGCCGCGCTCGTCTTCCTGAGCACGATGAAGGAGCTCCCGGCGACCCTGCTGCTGCGGCCGATCGGCTTCGACACGCTCGCGACGGAGGTCTGGAGGTACACGACCGTGGCGGCGTACTCGCGGGCGGCGCTGCCCGCGCTCCTCCTCGTCGCCGTCTCCGCGCCGATCGTCTACCTGCTCGTGACGCGCTCGCGGGCCGCGGGCGAGACCCCGGCGCCTGATTGAGTTGCACGAGGCGCGCGCCGGAGACACGAAGTAGCATGCCGGGCCGATGAGCGTCGGCGAGCACGAGACGGCCACCGCCGAGGAGCGCGACCTCGAGGAGCGGGCGCGACCGTTCAGGGCGCTCTACGAGCACTGGGAGGCGAACCAGTGGTCGCCCTACTCGCTCGACTTCAGCCGCGACCGGGCGAGCTTCGAGGCGCTCGACGGGGAGCGCCGCCAGGGGTTCATGTGGATCTTCTCGCACCGCTTCCATGCCGAGTTCAAGGTGGCGACGATCCTCGCACCGTTCGTCATGCGGGCCCCCGGCTACGAGCTCCAGGTGGTGCTCGCGACCCAGCTCGCGGACGAGTTCCGGCACATGCAGTGCGTTCTGCGCGTGTACGAGGCCGTCTTCGGGATCGAGGGGATCGAGCGCGTGAAGGAGATCGCGGACGCCAACCTCGACCCTATCGCGTCGGCGCTCTACGACGCGCTCGAAGGCTGGGTGGCGCCGCTCGAGACGTCCGCCGACCCCGATCGCTTCCTCCAGGCCTCGGTCGCCTACCACCTGATCGCCGAGGGCGTCGTCGCGCGCACCGCGCAGAACCTGGCGGCGGGCCAGTACGCGAGGTACGGCGAGTTCCCCGGATTGACGCAGGGGCAGCGGCTCGTCGCCCGGGACGAGGCGCGCCACATCGGCATCGGGGTCAGCTACGCGCGGCAGCGCATGGCTGCCGACCGCGAGCACGCGACGGCCGTGATCGGCGAGGTCGTCGAGGACTTCGCCGGTCTCTCGTCGCGACTCCTCGAGACGGCGCTCGCAGGGGACATGGACGCCCAGGTGCTGTCCGGCTACGGCGTCGAGGCCGAGGGCTTCTACGCCGAGGCGATGCGCCTCTGGGCGATCCGCCTCCGCTCGATCGGCTTCGAGTAGGCGAGCCCGGCCAGGTCAGGCACCCGGCTCGTCGGCTCCGCCCGCTCTCCGCATCTGCTCGGCCGTGGCGCGAGCCTCCTCGTGCACGCGCCGGCGGGCCTCGTCGACCTCGACGTCGCTCGCCGCCCGGGCCGCTTCCGCCTCGGGCCCGGGGGCTTCGCCCGTCTGCACGGGCGCACCGGCGGCACGGGTGTCGGCCAGCTTGCGCGCCAGCTCCTCGGCTCGTGGATCCTGGACGGCCGGCACCGGCGCGGACGCCCGGCGGCGGAGCACCCGCACGAGCGCGAGCCCGACGGCGATCCCGAGCGCGAAGGCGACGAATCGTTTCACTCTCGTCACTCTTCCATGCGGATGGATCGCCTGGCAAGTGTGATCGCGCCGCTATACTCGCGGAACTTCCTGCTCCGCCGTGCGCCGTCCATCCCGAGCGGCGCCCGACCGGCGGGGCCGACTGAGACCGAGGGAAGGAGGACGTCGGGACGATGAACCCCTACGAGGTGCTGCTCATGCTCGACCCGGAGCTGGCCGAGGAGCGCCAGAACGAGATCGTGGCGAGGGCCGAGGAGATCGTCCGCGGGCGTGGCGGCGTCTGGCACGGGAACGAGCCGTGGGGGCGGCGCAAGCTCGCCTACGAGATCGATCACAAGGGCGAGGCCTGCTACCACCTGTTCACGTTCGACTGCGACCCCGCCACGCTCGCCGAGCTGTCCAGGGTGCTGCGAATCACGGAAGGGTCGATGCGCCACATGGCCGTCCGGCGCCCGAAGAGCTCGGGCGCGCCGAGGCCCCGTGACGTCGAGGCGGCAGGCTAGTATGCGAACACACGTTCGCTGAGAGAGGAGAGCTCGTCATGGCAGGCGACATCAACCGTGTCACCCTCGTCGGCCGGCTGACCCGGGATCCGGAGCTGCGCCATCTGCCCTCCGGGCAGCCGGTGTTGCAGCTCGGGCTCGCCGTGAACGGACGGCAGAAAGACGACCTGGGCAACTGGGTCGACAAGCCCAACTTCTTCGACGTGAAGGTGTTCGGCAACCAGGCGGAGATGCTGTCGCAGCACCTCGTCAAGGGGCGTCGCGTCGGTATCGACGGCAGGCTCGACTGGTCGTCGTGGGAGGGCCAGGACGGAGCGAAGCGGTCGAAGGTGGAGATCGTCGCCTTCCAGGTGCAGTTCCTCGACAGCCGCGGCGAGGGCGGCGGGGCCGGTCAGTACGTTCCGACGTCCGACGTCGCCGCGGACACGTCGGACTTCAGCCCCGCGGACGACGACATTCCGTTCTGATCGTGCGAGGAGGACCGTTGGACAAGGACAGAGACCGGGCGCAGGGCAAGAAGCGCAAGAGCGGTGCCGGCACCGGCCCGGCGAAACGCAAGAGCTGCTACTTCTGCCGCGAGAAGATCGACGAAGTCGACTACAAGAACTACAACCAGCTGCGGCGGTTCGCATCCGAGAAGGGCAAGATCCGCTCCCGCCGGATCACCGGCGCCTGCCGCCGGCACCAGGAGCAGATCGCCGTCGCCGTGAAGCGCGCGCGAGAGATGGCGCTGCTTCCGTACGTCGGGAGCTAGCCGTGGACGTGGTGCTGTTGCAGGACGTGGAGAAGCTCGGCCTCCGCGGCGAGGTCGTGTCCGTGACGCGCGGCTACCTGCGCAACTACCTGGCGCCGCGGCGGCTGGCCGAGCCGGCGACGCCCGCCCTCGTGGCAGAGGTGAAGCGCCGCGAGGAGGAGCGCGCGCGACACGAGGCGCGGAGCGTGGAGCAGGCGCGCGCGATCGCCGAGACCCTGACGAAGACCGTCCTGCGATTCGAGGTCAAGGCCGGCCCGCAGGGAGTGCTCTTCGGGTCGATCACGCCGACGGACGTCGCCGACGAGCTGTGGCGGATCCGCAAGGTGCGGGTCGACCGCCGCAGGATCGCACTTCCCGACCCGATCAAGCGGGTCGGTCGCTACGAGGTGCCGGTCGAGGTGTTCGAGGGCGTCGTCGTCGAGGTGAAGACGCTCGTCGTGCCCGAGGGCGGCGAGCTCCCGGAGGAGGAGCCGCAGGCCGTCGAGGGAGAGCCCGGCCGCGAGGAAGAGACGGAGGCGGAGGCGGAGAGTCCGTCCTCCGCGTAGCAGGCCCGGAACGGATCTCTCCCCCGGGCGAGGGACGACTCGCTCCCCCGGCCGGGGGAGACGTCGTCGACAGGGCCGTTCACATGCGTGTGGACGGCCGCAGAAACTTCCCGCACCGAGCGCTCGAAGCGCCCACACGCCTTGTGGGTAGCCGAACCCGCTCCGTCCGGCTGTCCTGGGAACATAGGTTCTTTTCCCCTGCACATTCGGTACTGGAGGGCGGTTGGAAGCTGTGGAGGGCGCGTTCTTGCAGGCCGGGCCCCGGCGTGTTTCACTCGCCCGGTCCGACATGGCCCAAGCAGTCCAGGTAGCCCCCGTCCCGCCCCAGTCGATCGACGCCGAGGAGTCCGTCCTCGGGGCGATGATGCTCTCGCCGAGCGCCATCGCGGCCGTCAGCGAGATCCTGGAGCCGGGCGACTTCTACCGCGAGAGCCACGGGACGATCTACCGCGCGACGCTCGCTCTCTACGCGAAGGGCGAGCCGGTCGACGCGATCACGCTGGTCGACGAGCTCGAGGAGCGGGGCGAGCTCGAGGACGTCGGCGGCCGCGCCCGGATCCACGAGCTCGCCGCGCTCGTTCCCGCCACCGGGAATGCCGGCCACTACGCCCGCATCATCCGGGAGGCCGCCACGCTCCGCGGGCTGATCCGTGCGGGCGGCGAGATCTCGAGGCTCGGCTGGGAGGGCATCGGCGAGCCGGTCGAGCTCGTCGACCGCGCCGAGCAGATCCTCTTCGACCTCTCGCAACAGCGCGTCAGCGGCGATTTCGCCCACATCGAGGCGCTGCTCAAGGAGAGCTTCGAGCGGATCACCCAGCTCTACGAGTCCGGCTCGGAGGTGACCGGGATGCCGTCCGGCTTCCGCGACCTCGACCGGCTGACGTCCGGGTTCCAGCGCGGGAACCTGATCGTGGTCGCCGCGCGGCCGAGCATGGGGAAGTCGGCGTTCGGGCTCAGCGTCGCGGCGAGCCTGGGTGTTCGCCACCAGACCCCGGTCGCCGTGTTCACGCTCGAGATGTCGCGTGCGGAGGTGACGCAGCGGCTCATGTGCAGCGAGGCGAAGGTCGAGTCACAGCGCCTGCGCACGGGCCGGCTCGCGCCCGAGGACTGGCCGCGGCTGACGGCCGCGTGCGACAAGCTCGCGAAGGCGCCGATCTTCGTCGACGACACCGGCTCGGTGACGATGATGGAGATCCGCTCGAAGGCCCGGCGGCTCAAGTCGAAGCACCCGGATCTCGGCCTGATCGTCGTCGACTACCTCCAGCTGATGACCTCCGGCACGAGCGCGGACAACCGCGTCCACGAGGTGTCGCAGATCTCCCGGCACCTGAAGCTCCTGGCGCGCGACCTCGACATCCCGATCCTCGCCATGTCGCAGCTCTCGCGCGCCGTCGAGCAGCGCCACGACAAGCGCCCGATCCTCTCCGATCTGCGCGAGTCGGGCTCGATCGAGCAGGACGCCGACCTCGTCATCTTCCTCTACCGCGACGACTACTACAACGACGACTCCGACCTGCAGGGAATCGCGGAGGTGATCCTCGCGAAGCATCGAAACGGGCCGACCGACACGGTGAAGCTGTCCTTCCTGAAGCGGTACGCGAAGTTCGCGGACCTCGCCGCCATGTGACGGTCCCGCCGTGCCCGGTCCGTAGAATCCCTCCGGAATGCCCGCGACCGTCATCGTCGGCGCGCAGTGGGGCGACGAGGGCAAGGGCAAGATCGTCGATCTGCTCGCCCAGCACTCCGATCTCGTCTGCCGCTACCAGGGAGGCCCGAACGCCGGGCACACGATCGTGCGCGCCGGCGAGCTCTTCGCACTCCATCACATCCCCTCGGGGATCCTCTACCCCGGCAAGGGCTGCGTGATCGGCGCCGGCTGCGTCGTCGAGCCCGAGCAGCTCGTTCAGGAGATCGACGGTCTCGAGGCACGCGGGATCTCGACCGCCGACCTCTTCCTCTCCGGCAACGCCCACCTGATCATGCCGTGGCACGTCGCGATCGACGCGGCGACGGAGGTGCGGCTCGGGAAGCTCCAGATCGGCACCACCAGGCGCGGCATCGGGCCGGCCTACGCGGACAAGGTCGCCCGGCTCGGAATCCGGGTCCAGGACCTGCTCGACCCGAGGATCCTCCGCGTCAAGCTGGACGCGGTGCTGAGGGAGAAGAACGTGCTCCTCGAGCGCGTCTACGGCCTCGAGCCGATCGAGCCGGAGGAGCTCTTCGCCCGGCTGGAGCTCCTCGCCGAGCGGCTACGACCCTACGTCACGGACACGTCGCTCCTGGTCGACCGCGCGCTCCGCGACGGGCGGCGCGTGCTGCTCGAGGGCGCCCAGGGCACGCTCCTCGACGTCGACCACGGCACCTACCCCTTCGTCACCTCCTCGAATCCCGTCGCGGGCGCCGCGGCGACGGGCGTCGGCATCGGCCCGACCAGGATCGACGAGGTGCTCGGCGTCGCGAAGGCCTACGTCACGCGCGTCGGCGAGGGACCGTTCCCGACCGAGATCGACGGCCCCGACCAGGCCCGCGTGCGCGAGCTGGGCGCCGAGTACGGCACCACCACCGGCCGGGAGCGGCGCTGCGGGTGGCTCGATCTCGTCGCGCTGCGCTTCGCCGTCCGCGTGAACGGCATCACCTCGCTCGCGCTGACGAAGCTCGACGTCCTCTCGAGCTTCGCCGAGCTCCCCGTCTGCACCGCCTACCGCCTTCCGGACGGAAGCGTCGCCGAGGAGTTCCCCGCCCACCAGAGCGACTTCCACCACGCCGAGCCGGTGTACGAGCTCCTTCCCGGGTGGCTCGAGCCGCTGGAGGGGATCGCCGAGACGGATGCGCTGCCGGCGCCGGCTCGCCGTTACGTCGAGCTCGTCGAGGAGCGGCTCGGCGTCCAGGTGAGCCTCGTCGGCACGGGCGCGGCCCGGGAGCACGTGCTCGCCCGCCACGCGCTCGCGGCCCTGCCGGGCGCCGCCTGACGGCCCGTGCGCCGCTGCGCGGGAATCGTCCTCGCGGGCGGCCGCTCCTCCCGCATGGGGCGGCCCAAGGCGGTACTCGACTGGCACGGGCAGCCGCTCGTCGTCCTCGTTGCAGAGCTGCTCGCGCGAACGCTCGACGGGCCGGTCGTGGTCGTGCGCGCCCCCGGCCAGGAGCTGCCGGCGCTTCCGGCAGGCGTCGCGCTGGCCGAGGACGCGCGCGAAGGCCGCGGCCCGCTCGAGGGAATGGCAGCCGGCCTGCGGGCGCTCGCCGGCCGGGCCGACCTCGTGTACGTGTCACCGACGGACGTGCCGCTCCTCCGCGCCGCCTTCGTCAGGCGCGTCGTCTCTGCGCTCGACGGGGAGGAGGACGCGGCCGTTCCGCGCGTTCGGGGCCGCGCCCACCCGCTCGCGGCCGCCTACCGCGCAACGGTTCTCCCCTCGCTCGAGGCGCTGCTCGCGGCCGATCGCCTGAGCATGTCGTCGCTCCTCGAGACGGTCCGCGTCCGCTGGCTCGACGCCGGCTGGCTCCTCGCCGACCCGGCGCTCGCCGCGGCCGACCCGGAGCTCGACTCGCTCCTGAACCTGAACCGCCCCGCCGACTACGAGGCGGCTCGCCGCGCGCCTGCCTAGAGCTCGATGCGCTCCTGGCCGGTGTAGACGTTGAAGCGGTCTCCGCGCAGGAACCCGACGAGCGTCATGCCGAGGCGCCGGGCAGCGTCGACCGCGAGCGTCGAGGGCCCGCCGACCGCGCAGAGCATCGGGATCCCCGCGACCGCGGCCTTCTGCACGAGCTCGAAGCTCGCCCGGCCGGACACGAGCGCGAGCGCCTCGGCGAGGGGTACCCGGCCGGCGAGGAGCGCCTGGCCGATCACCTTGTCCATCGCGTTGTGACGGCCGACGTCCTCCCGGACGGCGGCCAGCCCCCCGTCCGGCGTGAACAGCGCCGTGGCGTGCAGGGCACCCGTCTCCTCGAACACGTCCTGGGCGGCCCTGAGGGCCTCGGGCAAGCGCCGCAGCGTGGCCTGCTCGACGAGCGGCCCGGGCGCGAGCGGCCCGCTCATCACCTCGATCTGGTCGATCGAGGCCTTGCCGCAGACGCCGCAGCTCGACGTCGCGTAGAAGTTCCGCTGGAACACGCCCGGGTCGAAGGGCCGGCGGAGGTGGACGGTGACGATGTTGTACCGCTGCTCCTCGGGCTCCTCGAGACCGCAGTAGCGCATCGTCTCGATCTCGTCCCTGGACGCGATCAGGCCCTCGGTGAACAGGAAGCCCGCGGCCAGCTCCATGTCGTTGCCCGGGGTGCGCATGGTCACCGCCACGCTGACCGGGTCCTGCGCCGGGCCGGCCGCCCGGATCTCGAGCGGCTCCTCGGCGACGATCCGGTCGCGCAGCTGGCGCGCCGCTCCCCCGTCGACGGCGGAGACGCGCACGCGGGCGACCCGCTTGCGTGCGGGAGCGTCCTCGGTCACGGCCATCCTCGCGACGAGGTTAGCTGCCGCGAGCCTGCACGTGCTGGAATCCGAAGCGGCCCTTGATGCAGAGGTTGCCGCGGGTGATGTCGTGGTCGTCGGGCGACGTGACCTTGACGATCTCGCCCTCCTGCACGTGGAGGGTCAGGTTGCAGCCGACGCCGCAGTACGGGCAGATCGTTCGCGTCTCGGTCTGCCGCGACTCGTCCCACCGGCCGTCCGCCCGCAGGTCGTACTCGCTCTTGAAGACGAGCGCGCCCGTCGGGCAGACCGCGATGCAGTTCCCGCAGTAGACGCAGGCCGACTCCGGCAGCTCGGCCACGTACTCGGTCGAGATCCTGGCGTCGAAGCCCCGGCCGGCGACGGCGATCGCGAACGTGTTCTGGTACTGCTCGCCGCAGGCGTCGACGCACTTGTAGCAGAGGATGCACTTCGAGTAGTCACGGACGTAGAGCTCGTTGTCGACCTTCGCCGGCGTCGCGACCGTCGCCGCTGCCTGGCCGTCGGGCTCGGCATGGTGGCCCGCCCGCCGGTGGTCGCGCGCGGCGTCGGAGGGTCCCGCCGGCCCGTACCGGTCCGGCCGAGCCTCGTAGCGCTCGAGGTACTCCGGCACCCGCGGGGCGATCGAGAGGTCGACCGAGGAGGCGAGGAGCTCGAGCACGAGCCGCCGGCTGTGGCGAACCCGCTCGGAGTCCGTCTGGACGACCATCCCGGGCTCGACCGGGCGGGAGCACGCGGGCACGAGGACCCGCGACCCTTCGAGCTCGACGACGCAGACCCGGCAGACGTTCGCCGGCCGCAACGTCGGCCCGTAGCAGAGCGTCGGCGTGTCGATCCCGAGCGCCGAGCAGGCATCGAGGATGGTCGAGCCCTCGAGCACGCGCACGCCCCGCCCGTCGATCTCGAGCTCGACGGTTCGGGTCGGCGCGGCTGGGGCCGACATCGTCACGTCACCGCCCCGCCGCCGAAGACGGGGAAGCGCTGGATCGCCGACTCGATCGCGCTCGAGGCCGTCTGGCCGAGGCCGCAGATCGACGCGTCGCGCATGCAGCGGCCGAGCTCGCCGATCAGGGCCAGCTCGTCGGCCGCCGTCCCTCGCGTCCGGCCGGAGAGGAGCCGCGCGAGGGCCTCTTCCTGACGCACCGTCCCCACGCGGCAGGGGACGCACTGGCCGCACGACTCGTCCCGGAAGAACGCCGCGATCCTTCTCAGCACCGGCCGCAGGTCGGCGGTCTCGTCGAAGACGAGCACCACCCCGGAGCCCAGCGTCGCGCCCGCTGCCCGGGCTCCCTCGAACGTGAGCGGCATCCCGAGCTCGTCCGGCCCGACGAAGCCGCCCGCGGCTCCGCCGAGCAGCACGGCCTGGAGCGAGCGCCCGTCGGCGACGCCGCCCGCGAGCGAGAGCAGCTCGGCGAGCGTCGTCCCGAAGACGACCTCGTAGACGCCCGGCCGCTCCACGTGGCCCGAGACGCAGAAGAGCTTCGTCCCCGTCGACGTGTCGGTGCCGAGCGCCGCGTAGGCCAGGCCGCCCTCGAGCACGATGTCGAGCACGTTCACGAGCGTCTCGACGTTGTTCACGACCGTCGGCTTGCCGAACAGGCCCGCCTCGACCGGGAACGGCGGCTTGTTGCGCGGCTCGCCCCGGTACCCCTCGATCGAGTTGAAGATCGCCGTCTCCTCGCCGCAGATGTAGGCCCCGGCACCCTTGCGGACCTCGATCTCGAAGCTGAAGCCGTGGCCGAGGATGTCGTCGCCGAGGAAGCCCCGGTTGCGTGCCTCTGCGAGCGCGTGGTCGAGGGTCTCGGCCGCCCGCGGGTACTCGCCCCGGAGGTAGACGTAGCCGCGCGCGCAACTGGTCGCGAACGCGGCGATCGTCATCGCCTCGACAACGGCGTACGGATCCTCTTCCAGGAGCAGCCGGTCCTTGAACGTCCCCGGCTCGGACTCGTCGGCGTTGCAGACCAGGTAATGGGGCTGCGCGGGCTGGCGCGCGACTGCGTCCCACTTCCGGCCCATCGGGAAGGCGGCACCGCCGCGGCCGACGAGCTTCGAGTCGACGACCTCCCTGATCACCCGCTCCGGGCCGAGCTCGAACGCCCGCCGGAGCGCCGCGTAGCCGCCGTGGGCGCGGTAGT
>JBBILK010000059.1:0-10185 GCA_037444965.1 Actinomycetota bacterium
CGACAACTTCGACAAGATTGCCGAGAGCTACCGCAAGGCAGAGCCGATCGACGAAACGCCGACGGGTGACGCCATCACCAAGATCCTGAACGACCTGCCGAAACCCGCGCCCGACGCACCGGTGGACCCCACGATCTTCGTGCTCGCGACGACCGAGGCCGGGAAGGTCCTGCCGACGGTCGTCGACCGCTGCCATCGCTTCGACTTCTCGCGGCCGACGGTCGAGCAGCTCTCGCGCGTGCTGAAGCGCGTCGCCGAGCAGGAGTCGATCGCCGCCGCGTTCGCCCGCGTCGAGCGGGAGCTCGGCCGGCTCGACGTGCTCGTGAACCTCGCCGGCGGCAGCCTCGGCACGCCCCGCGACCTGCCCGACATCGGGCCGGAGCACTACGACCTCGTCCTCGACGTCAACCTGCGCGGCACCTTCCTCTGCTGCCAGGCGGCGGTGCCCCTGATGGCCGCCGGGGGCGGGGGCTCGATCGTCAACGTCTCGTCGATCGCCGGGCGGGGCACCACGCCGGTGACGGGCGTTCCCTATGCCGCTGCCAAGGCGGGCGTGCTCGGCCTCACCCGGCGTCTCGCCCGCGAGGTCGGTCCGCTCGGGATTCGCGTCAACGCGGTCGCGCCCGGCCTCTTCCTCTCCGGCCCTCGCCTGCAGGGGATGTGGGACGGGCTCTCGGAGCGCGAGCGGGCGGAGGTGCTCGAGGCGATCCCGCTGCGCCGGATGCCCGAGCTCGCCGAGGCGGCGCTCCCGATCCTCTTCCTCGCGAGCTCGGATGCGAGCTACGTCACCGGGGCCGTGCTCGACGTGAACGGCGGCCGCTTCATGGCCGGCTGACTCAGGGCTGCCCGAGGTACAGCTCGCGGAGCTTGCGGCGCTGGAGCTTCCCGGTCGCCGTCCGCGGCAGGTCGGGCACCCAGCGCAGCTCGCGGGGCCGCTTGAGCTTCGGTAGGCCGTCGACCGCGGCCCGCAGGCGACGCTCGGCCTCCAGCTCGGCCCCGGCCGTCGCCACCGCGAACGCCGCGATCGACGAGAGCCCGTCGTCGTTCTCGAAGCCGACGGCGGCAAGCTCCTGCACCGCGTCGCCGCAGGCCGAGGCGAGCAGGTGCTCCACCTCGATCACGCTGACCCACTGCCCGGAGATCTTGAGCATGTCGTCGTCCCTGCCACAGACCTCCCAGCGGGAGTCGTCGTGTGCCCTGAACAGGTCGCCGGGCGAGAACCACCCTTCCCAGAACGCGTCTCGCTCCGCCTCCGGTCGCTGCCAGTAGCCGCGGGCCACGGACGGATGGCGGAGCCAGAGCCGGTGGGGCGTGCCGGGCGGAGGAGTGGGGTCGCGCGGCCGGAGCTCGACCCGCGGCGACGCGGTCAGGAGCCCGCTCTCGTCGCCGCCGTGGAGCATCAGGAAGATGGTCTCGGAGGCCCCGTAGCAGTCCACGGGCGCGACTCCGGTCGCCTTCCGCCAGGCCCGGCGCACGGTCACGGGTAGCGCCTCGCCGGCCGAGGCAAACGTGGACACGCCCTCGAGCCGGGCCGCGACGCCGGAGTGGAGCATCTTGAGGTACAGGGTCGGCACGCTGAAGAGCACGGTGGGGCGGTGGCGGGCGACCACCTCGGCAACGCGCTCGGCGGTCGGCCACTCCTCGTCGAGCACGAGCGTCGCCCCGAGCGCGAGCCCGGCGCAGAGGCTGTTGCCGAGCGCGTACGCGAAGAAGAGCTTCGAGGTGGCGAAGATCTTCGCGTCCGCGTCGAGCCCGAGCACCTGCTCGGCGAACTCGGTCGCGGGCAGCACCATCCGCTGGGCGTGGATGACGCCTTTCGGCTGGCCCGTCGTACCGGAGCTGTAGACCCAGAGCGCCATGTCCTCGTCGTCGCGGTCGACCGGCTCGCTCGGGGATGCCCGCCGAAGCCGCGCATGGAAGTCGCCGGCCGTCACGAGCTGCGGCCGCGGCGAGATTCCCTCGCACAGGCGGTCGAGGAGGGCGACCGAGCCCGGGTCGCACAGGACGAAGCGGGCGCCGCTCTCGGCGAGGATCACCGACAGCTCGCGCTCGAAGAGACGCGAGTTGAGCCCGACGGCCACGCCGCCGCCCCAGATCGCTCCGAGGTAGGCGGTGACCCACGCGATCGAGTCGGGGGCGAAGACGAGCACCCGGTCGCCGGGCCCGAGGCCGAGCGCTCGCCAGGCGGTGCCCGCGCGCGCGACCACGTCGCGGAGCTCCGCGTACGTGATCCGGTCGTCCCCCGCCTCGATCGCGACCTTCTCGTCGCGGCCGTTCGCGAGCAGGCACTCGGCCGCGTTCATTCAGGTCGCCGCGTCGATCGCTGCAATTCCTCCCGGCCGAGGGTAGCCCCGGTACGGCTCGCGGGACTTGACACAAATTGACCAGCCGCCGAGGCTCAGCTCGAGGCGCCGCTGCTCCCGGCGAGAGCGACGAAGAACGGCAGCGTCTCGGGATTCGCCATCGCCTCCCGGTCGACGACCTGGCCCGGGTCCGCTCCCATCAGGATGCGGCGGACGGGCACCTCGAGCTTCTTCCCGTTCAGCGTGCGCGGCACGCCGGGGACGGCGACGATCGCGTCCGGCTGGTGCCGCGGCGAGAGCTCCTCGCGAACGGTCGCGCGGATCTCCGCCTCCAGCTCGGCGTCGAGCTCGGCGCCGGGGACGAGCTGGACGAAGAGCCACAGCCGCCCGGCGGTGTCGACGACCAGGCTGTCGACGACGGAGCGGAGGGCCTCGACCACGGGGTAGAACTCGCCGGAGCCCATGCGTACCCCCGCGCGCTTGATCGTCGCGTCCGATCGGCCCCCGATCACGCACGAGCCTCGCTCGGTGAACGTGATCAGGTCACCGTGGTGCCAGACGCCGGGGAAGCGCTCGAAGTAGCTCTCGCGGTAGCGGCTCCCGCCCGGGTCGTTCCACAGCGACACGGGCATCGAGGGCATCGGCTCGGTGATCACGAGCTCCCCGGGCTCGCAGGCGACGGGACGGCCCCGCTCGTCGTAGGCAGCGGCGGCGACGCCGAGGCAGCGAGCCGCCAGCTCGCCGGCGTAGACGGGGAGGACGGGCGAGCCGCCGACGAAGGGGCAGGCCACCTCCGTCCCGCCGCTCGCCGAGTCGAGGAGGACGTCCTCCTTCACGCGCTCGTACACCCAGCGGTAGCCCTCGGCCGGGAGGGGCGCCGCCGTCGAGCCGAGCACGCGCAGGCTTCCCAGGTCGAAGCGCTCGCCGGGGGCGAGGCCCGCCCGCTGGCAGGCCGTGAGGAACGGGGCGCCGGCACCGACCACGCTTGCGCGGGCGTCGGCCGCGAACGCCCAGAGCGCGTCCAGGCTCGGATAGCTCGGGCTCCCGTCGTAGAGGAGCACCGTGCTCCCGACGAGAAGCCCGCTGACGAGGACGTTCCACATCATCCAGCTCGTGGTCGTGAACCAGAGCAGGGTGTCCCCGGCGCCCAGGTCGTGGCGCAGGACGTTCGACTTCAGGTGCTCGAGGAGGACGCCCCCGTGCCCGTGGACGAGGCTCTTCGGAGGGCCGGTCGTGCCCGAGGAGAAGAGGATCCAGAGGGGGTGGTCGAAGGGCACGCGCTCGCACGCGAGCGGTGCCTCGTTCGCGAGGAGCGCCTCCCACGGCAGGGTGCGGACGGGCCCGCCCGGCGGGCGCGCCGCGCGGCCGAGGCGCGACACGTACACCGTCGCCTCGAGGGTCGGAAGGGCCGCCTGGATCCGCGCCACGACGTCCCCCCGCTCGAAGCGGTTGCCGCCGTAGAGGTAGCCGTCGACCGCGAGCAGGACCTTCGGCTCGATCTGGCGGAAGCGGTCGGCGACGCTTCGCGGCCCGAGGTCCGGCGAGCAGCTCGACCAGACGGCTCCGAGGCTCGCGGTCGCGAGGAACGCGATCACCGTCTCCGGTAGGTTCGGCAGGAAGGCGGCGACCCGGTCCCCCCGACCCACGCCGAGCTCGGCGAGCCCTGCTGCGACCGCGCCGACGGCCCGCCGCAGCTCGGCGTAGGTGAGCGTCTCCGCGAGCCCGTCCTCGCGCCGGTAGACGAGGGCGAGGCCGCCGTCAGCCCGGGCGAGGGCGTGCTCCGCGTAGCTCAGGCGCACGTTCGGGAACCAGCGTGCCCCGGGCATGCGGCGCTCCGCGAGCACCGGCTCGGGGCCACCGTCCGCCCGGATCCCCAGCCAGTCCCAGAGCGACCCCCAGAACGCCTCGAGCTCGCTCGCCGACCACCGCTGCAGGTCGTGGTAGCCGTCGAAGTGAAGGCCCCGCTCGCGAGCGAGCCAGGCGAGGTAGCGGGTGACGTTCGCCGACCGCACGCGCTCCGGCGAGGGTTCCCAGAGCACCGTTCCCTCCGGCAGCGGCTCCCTCGCAAGGCCCACGGGCGCCTCTAGCTCTCTGCCGGAAGGTGCTCGCGCAGGTACTCGATCGTGAGGTCGCGGTACTCGTGGGGAGCGAGGGGGCACTCTCGGCCGAGCCACTTCGTGTACAGGCTCTGCACGTCCGGCAGGGCGTCGAAGAGCACCGGGTAGCCGGGAGCGGCCGCCTCGACCTCGAGCAGGGTGGCACAGCCCGGGCAGAGGAACTCCCGCAGCTCCTGCCAGCCCTCCTCGGCGTGCATGAACGGCGGGTAGATCTCGCGGAACTGCTCCTCCGTCCGGCGGACGCGCACGCTCGCGTGCACCTTCCAGTTGACGCGGTAGTCGCCGAGCTCGTGGCCGCAGCGGCACTTGACGATGCCCGCGCCGTCCTTCTCGACGATGAAGAGCACCTCGGTGAGCGGCAGGACGATCCGCTCCGGCCAGGGCACGGCGCCCTGGAAGTAGGCGAGCGCGACGTCGAACCGCTCCGGGTCCTTGTCCGTCACCATCAGGCGGAACAGCTCCTCGACCGAGGCGGTCGCGGTCAGGGCGTCCTCGAACTGGCGGATCTTGTCGCCGGTGACGCTCACGAAGCACCCCTCCGCCGGTACGCCTCCACGTCCTCGCCCGGGCGGACGGCCCAGAAGACGCGATGGTGGTCGAGGTAGAGGCAGTAGCCGGGCGGCACGAGGATGGTCGTCGCCGGGGCCGCGATCACGCTCGGGCCCGCGACGACGTTGCCCGCGAGCAGTGAGTCCATGTCGTAGACGACGGCGTCGTGCCACTCGTGGCCGTGGTAGATGCGCCGCTCCTTGAGCGTGGCGGCCGCCGGGATCCGGTCGACGAGGCCCAGCTCCTCGAGGCGTGGCTTGACCGTCTGGTAGTGGCTGGTGACGACGGCCCGCGTGATCGTGCAGCCGAAGTCGGGGCTCTTGGCCGCGCGCGCGTAGATGCGCTCGAAGGTCTCCTCGAACGCCTCGACCAGAGACGCGAGCGTGTGCTCCGGGCTACCGCCGCCGTTCGCCGAGACCTCGAGGTCGTCGAGCATGCCCGTGTAGAGGATGCGCGCGCCCTGCGTGTAGCTGAGCCTGGCCGGGTCCATCCCGTCCCTGCGGACTTCCTCCTCGATCTCGAACCTGAGCCGGTCCCAGAGAGCCGTGAGCTCCCCGGCCGCGATGCGCGAGAGCACCTAGCGCATCGCCTCCTCGAAGGCCTCGCCGCGCTCGACGCGCTCGTCGACCTGCGCCCGGAGCCCCGGCGGGAGCATCTGGTGCACGCCCTGCATGATCGAGAGCGCGATCGGCCCGGGCCGGACTCCCGGACGGGGCGGGCTGTAGATACTCGTCGAGATCTCGTGGCGCATGCCGAAGTCGGCGCACGCCGCGCCGAACGCCGAGAACCCGGGCGCCCAGGCGGGGATCATGACCCCCGCGAAGCCGATCCCGTCGGTGTAGCCGGCGGCGTGGAGAGGGCCGCCGCCCCCGAAGGCCGCCACGTGGAACTGCTCGGGGCCGAAACCCATGCCGAGGAGGCTGTTCTGGAGGAACAGCCGCATCTGGAGGTTGACGAGGTTGTGGATGCCCCAGGCGGCGTCGTGGGCGCTCACTCCCATCGGCTCGGCCACCTGTGCCGTGAGGGCGGCCAGCGCGCGCTCCGGGTCGAGCTTCACCTGCCCGCCGAGGAAGTAGTCGGGATCGAGATAGCCGAGGACGACGTTCGCGTCGTTCACCGTCACGGTCTCGACGCCGCCCTCGGGCCAGGCGGTGCCGATCCGGTAGCTCGCGCTCTCCGGGCCGATCCGCAGGCGCCCGGTCACCCGGTCGACGGTGACGTACGAGCCCGTGCCGGCGCCGATCGAGTCGACCGCCACCTGGGGCAGGTTCACCCAGTAGCGGGAGATGATCCCCTGGTCGCGGAGGATCGGCTTGCCGTCGAGCACGGCACCGACGTCGAAGCTCGTCCCGCCGACGTCCGTGGCCATCAGGTAGCCCAGCCCGTACACGTCACCGAGGAACTTCGCGCCGAGGATGCCCCCGGTCGGCCCGGACTTGACGACGTGGACGAGCCGGTCGTACTCGGGCGAGACCATGGTGCCGTAGTTGGTCAGGATCCGCACCGGCGCGGCGGCACCGGCCGCCTCGAACTCCCGCCTGAGCGTCCGGAACTGCTCTCGCGACGGCTCGGCGGCGTACACCTGGATGACGACCGAGTTGAGCCGGCCGCCCTCGCCGAACACGGGGTGGATGCGGTGCGCGAGGGACACGGGCACGTCCGTGCCGGCCTCGGCGAGCACCTCGCGGACGAGCTCCTCCGCGCGCAGCTCGTGGTCGGGGTTCGCGAACGAGCAGAGGAAGGCGACGACGATCGCCTTCGCTCCCAACCGCACGAGCTCCCGGGCGGCGTCGCGCACGTCGTCCTCGTAGAGCGGGATCATCACGTGGCCGGTGGGGAGGACCCGCTCGCGCACCCCCTTCACGAAGCGCCGCTCGATCAGGGGCTCCGGCGGGAAGTGGGAGACGGCGTGGAGCCGCTCGGCGATCGAGAGGTCCTTCCACGACTGGACGTCGCCGCGCACCATGCGCAGGGTGTCCTCGAAGCCGGCCGTCGTGACGAGCCCGATCGGCGTCACGCCCTCCCGGCCCACGAGCCGGTTCAGCATGATCGTCCCCGAGTAGACGACGAGCTCGAGGCCGGGGCAGACGTCCTCGAGCTCCTTGTCCACCTGCCTGCACGCGTCGCGGAGCGAGGCGAGGATGCCGCTGGCCTCGTGCTGCGGGGTGGTCTGGCTCTTGCCGACGACGAAGTGCCCGCGCCGGTCGATCAGGATCGTGTCCGTCATCGTTCCGCCGGTGTCGATGGCGAGGATGACCGGGTCCGCGAGCTGGCTCACGGCGCCACCTCGAAGTCGTCCGGGAGCTGCCAGAAGGCCTTGAGCTCCGGCCACCAGCGGGCCGAGACGGACGGCAGGCTGCGGTAGACGTCGGCGACGGGAGGGATGAGATCGCCCTCCAGGAGCCGGCGGCGCTCGGCTGCGTAGAAGTCGGCGAACGCCACGCTCTCGGCGAGCCGGTGCCGGCGCAGCTCCTCGCGCCGGGCCCGCGACGCGGCCTCGTCGACGCGCCACACCCCGTCCTCCTCGGCGGCGGCCACGCCGAACACGCGGGCCATCGTCTCCAGGGAGTAGAAGCCCCCGTCGAGGTCGCCCGCGCACAGGGCGAGGGGACGGTCGAGGGGGTCGCCGCAGCCCGGCCCCGCGTTCGTCTTCGAGACCACGACGTCGTACTCGGCGAGAGGCCGCGGGTACGTCATCGCGCGCGGGATGCGCTCGATCTCCGCGGTGAGCGTCCGCTCGATGTCCGGCCGCCGCGTGTCGTCGGAGAGCGGGTAGTCGCGACGCCCGTCCCACAGCTCCTGGATGTTCGTTTGCCGGGCCTGCGCCCAGTAGCTGACCCCGGCCGGGTAGCCCCCGAAGTTCCCGGAGCAGGAGTGGACGTAGCTCGTCGAGTGGGCGAAGACGGTGCCTCCGCTCGCGCCGTAGGAGACGCGCACCGACTCGAGGCCGCCGCCGCCGCGGCGCCGTCCCGGCCCGGCGATGTCCACCTTGCGACGCCGCGCGAGGTACCGGAAGCCGAGCTCGAGCCGCTCCCAGGACTCGACGTCGTCGCAGTCACCCTCGGGGTTCCACATCTCGTAGCCGTGGTCGATCCCGTCCCGGGCCGAGTTGGCACCGCCGCCGGTGCAGGCGAAGTCGAAGGAGGTGAGCGGCCCGTACATGCCGGTGGGCTCCCCGCCGCGCCCGTTCACGAGCTGGCCTCCCTGGGTCGCGTCCCCCGTCGCCGGGTAGCCGGCCATGCCCTCCTCGACGAAGCCGCGGGCGAAGAGGCTCCGGGTCAGCGTCCGGTAGAGGCTCGTGAAGGTGGGCACCGAGAGCACCCAGGGCACCTGGCGCGAGAGGTGGGAGAGGTGGTCGCAGTTGAGCCAGGTGCCGAAGGGCCGGTGCGTCTCGACGGCGAGGTTGAAACCCTCGTTGATCACCTCGCCGTAGCCGAGCATCTGCACGAGCACGACCCAGAGCGCTCCCTCGAAGGCACCGTAGGAGCAGTTCCACGGCCAGGGCCCCGGAGGCCCGTTGCCGTCCATGTCGATCCGGAGCACCGCGTCGGACGTCACCTCGACCTCCATCGGGAGCGCGTGCAGCCAGTCCCGCCGCGCGTGGCTCTGCCACGCCTCCTCGGCGAAGGGCGTCGCCTCCCACGCCACGGCCCGGTAGCGGCCGGGTACGAGGCGCTCGCGTACCCGGGCGAGGAAGTTGCGCCGCGAGAACTCGATCACCTCGCGGGTGAAGCGCTCGTAGTAGTCGAGGCCGTACTGCTCGATCAGCGGCTGCACCACCCGGCCGATCATCTCGCAGCCGGCGATGCGAGCCTTCTCGTCGAGGTCGTAGAAGAGCGGCGTCCGGACGCCGGAGCGCGATCGCTCGAGGTAGTGCGGGTAGAGGCGGCCGCGCTCCCCGATCTTCTCGGCCGTGATGTACAGGCCGTCCTCGAAGCGCGACGTCGGGACCGTCGTATCGTGCCCCGGGACGGCGCCGCCGATGTCGATCTGGTGGGTGACGCCGCCGGCCCAGCCGACGAGCTCCTCGCCGTAGAAGATCGGGACGAGCGTGTGGACGTCCGTCGTGTGGACGTTTCCGAGGCGCGGGTCGTTGCACGCGAAGATGTCGCCCGGCCTGATCCCCGGGAACTCCTCGTACCCCTGCCGGATCATGTACTTGATGTCCTCGCTCATCGTGTGCACGTGGACGATGATCCCCGTGGAGACGCAAACCGCGTCGCCGTCGGGCGTGTAGAGGACGAAGCACGTCTCGTTGATCGAGCGCGTGATCGGCGAGGCGGCGATGTGGACCGCGACCTCGCGCGCGCCGACCGTGGCCCCGACGAGCCGGATGAGCGCCTCCTCCCAGCCGAAGGGATCCTGCTCGCGCAGGGCGAGCTCCGTGACCCCCGCGTAGCAGCCCGACTCCCGCGTGCGCCCGGCGACGAGCTCCACGAGCTCGTCGAGCGTTCCCGCTTCGAAGCCGGCCTGCCCGCTCACCGCCCGCCGAGGCTAGCCGAGGGCGGGGAGCGCCGCCAGGCGGCTTGTGGGATCTCCACAAGCCGCGGACTGCTCAGGAACGGCCGGCTGCGGGGTGCTACCGTCCTCGCATGACCGGTTCGGGCTCTGCCCTCTCGCCGGCGAGAGCCAAGGTCGTCCGCACGGCGGCCGCCTCGCTCGAACGGACTGCGGCCGGTCTCGCGGAGGAGGTGGCCGCCGAGATCCGCGTCCAGGTTCCGGAGCTGGCGCACGACCGCAGGCTGACGGGAAGCTGCCGCAGCAACATCGCGCTCAAGCTGTCGATGCTCCGGGCCGGCGCGCCCGGCACCCGCGCCGAGGCCCCGGCCGAGGCGCGGCGCTATGCACGCGACGTCGCGGGCCGGGGCGGCGACCTCCCGGCGCTGCTCCACGCCTACCGGGTCGGTCACGGCTTCTTCTGGCGCACCTGGACCGACGCCCGCATCGAAGCTCCTCCGCGACTCGCAGAGCTCGCTCTCGGCGAGCGGTCGGCTGCCTTCCTGATCGACTGGTTCGACGCCGTCTGCGGCCAGATCGAGGCGGAGCACCGAATTGCCCGGGCGGGAGGAGCCCCGGCCCGGGCCACGCCGCGCGACCTCGTGTGCTCGGTGCTCGCCGGGAAGGCAACCGACGTGGATGCCGCGAGCCGCGCGCTCGGCTACGACCTGCGGCGCCGCCACGTCGCGGCCCACGTCCACTCGCGCTTTGACCGTCCC
>JBBILK010000060.1:0-10160 GCA_037444965.1 Actinomycetota bacterium
GTCGTCGGCCCCCAGCCCGGCAGCGCATCGAGCTCGGCCTCCAGGCGCGCGGGGTCGTCGACCGCGCGGAGGGCCGCGATGCGGCCGCCGTGCCGCTCGCGCAGAGCCTCCGCGAGCTGCTGCAGGCGTGTCGCCGTACGGAAGTCGTAGCGGACGTATCCGCCTGCGTCGAGCAGGGCGACGAGCTCCTCCCAGCTTCGTCCCTCGACGTCGGCAGCGGTCGCCACGCCGCCCGCCGCGAGCGTCCGGTACGTCCGAACGACGATCGGCGCAGAGATGCGGTTCCCGAACAGCGCGGCAGCCAGGAACCACTGCTCGGCCGCCGCGTCGCCCGAATCGACGTCGATGCCGAGCTCGCTCGAGAAGCGACCGCCGAGGGCGTCGACGAGCCGGCGCGCGAGCCCGGTGGGAGCAGTCGTGGCGGTCAATCCCTCGCCGTGCGGGCACGCCGCGCGATGTCGGCCCGGCTGATGATGCCGACGATCTCGCCGTTCTCCGTCACGGGCAGCCGGCGTACGCGGTGCTCGAGCATGATCGCCTTGGCCCGTTCGACCGGCTCGTCCGGGCCGATCGCGAACGGGTACGGCGTCATGATCGATCCGACCGGCTGAACGCGATGACCCCTCGCGACGTGTCGGAGCACGATGTCGCGGTCAGTCACGATGCCCACCAGCCGCCGCTCGTCGCACACGGGCAGTGCGCCCACGCCGTGCCTGCGCATCAGCTCAGCCGCCTCGATCACCTCGGTGTCGGGCGCTACGCAGACGGGCTCTTTGCTCATGATCTCACGAACCTGCATCGCGTCACGGCTCCTCGATCGCTGGATGCATCCTGCTCGCCGAGGCGGTCGCCGACATCCGAGAAACCCCTGAATCTTCCGCGGGGATCTACGGAATCGTGGTCGCTCCGTCGCCCGCGGCGCCGTGGCCTGCGACAGCCCCCGCTTCCGTTTCGAGGGAGCGCATGGTAGGAAAGGCCGGTCACAGGGGCGCCACGGGAAGGGTGTGACCTACGCCCCCAGGGCGCCCCTGTGTCACGGGGGGAGGAGAGGGTCTTCGCGACCCTCGTTACGAGAGTAGCGCAGGCCGGTCGCTCCACCCGAGGCCCGGGAAGGAATCGACCAGAGGCGGTCTCAAGTGACCTCGCGAAGGGCGATGACCTCGCGGAGAACCGCGAGCTGCTTGAGCGCCTCGACCTCGATCTGGCGGATCCGCTCCCGGGTGAGACCGAACCGCCGCCCGATCTCCTCGAGGGTCATCGGTTCCTTGCCCTTGATCCCGTAGCGCAGCTTGAGGATCTCGCGGTCGCGCTCGGGGAGCAACCCGACCGCTCGCTCGAGCGTGTCGCGGAGGGTGTCCGCGCGCAGGCTGAGAGCGATCTCCTCGACGGGCTCGGGCGTCCTGGCGGGTAGCAGCTCGCCGAGCGTCGCCGTGCCCTCCTCGCCGACGGGCGCCTCGAGGCTCGCCACGATCCGCGGCGACTCGCGGATCTCCCGCACGTGCGCGACTCGGAGGCCGGCGGCTTTCGCGAGCTCGGCGTCAGTGGGGGGTCGCCCGAGCTTCTCCGCGAGCGCAACGTCGACGCGGGCGATCCGGCGCTCCCGCTCGGCGAGGCCGACGGGGAGCCGGATGAGTCGTGCCTTGGTCGCGATCGCCCGTCGGACGGCGTGGCGGATCCACCACGTGGCGTAGGTCGAGACCCGGTGGCCACGCCGCCAGTCGAAGCGATCGACGGCGTGCATGAGGCCGAGCACACCCTCCTGGATTAGGTCGAGGAGAGGAAGCCCGTAGCCCCGGTAGCGCTTCGCGACCGAGACGACAAGGCGCAGGTTGGAGGTGATCATCCGCTCTCGCGCCTCTCGATCCCCGGCCTCGATCCTTTTCGCGAGCTCGATCTCCTCGGCCCGCGAGAGCAGCGGGAACTGCGCGATCTCGTTGAGGAACAGCTGCAGGGCGTCGGTGGTCGCCTCGGCGAGCTCACCGTTCTCGTAGCGGGCCTCGAGGCGCCGGGCGCCCGTCGCGTCGACCACGGTACAACCTCGAGCCGGCAGGCACCCGGACGCCGGCGACCGCTAGGCGGCCTCGGTCGCGCGCCGGGCGTACTTCCTCACCACGCGAAGCAGCGTCTCCTCGTCGGACGTGCGGAGGAACTCCGCCACCGTCTCGTCGATGTCGGTGATGAAGATAGTGAGCAGGCGGCCGCGCTTGTCGTATTCGGCGACCGCCTGCGGCGACAGCCTTCGGGTGCGCGCCGTCCGTCCCTCGCGCAACCGCACGAGTGCGGTTCGCGAGACCGGGTCGTGGCGGACGGTGAGCACTGCCGTGGAGTCTACGGGCCACCGATCGCGTCGCGCAGCAATCCGCTCGCCCTCTCAGGCCGCGCGGGCGTGAGCCATGTCGACGAGGCTCGCGGGTGCTCCGAAGACGTACGAGCGCTCGCCTACTCGAACGCGGGTGGGAGGATCGTCGTGGTCGGCAAGCCAGGCTTCGAGCGCAGCGAGAACGTCGATGAGCAGGCGTTCGGTCTGCTCGCGCCGGTTGGCGATCTCGACCTCGCAGTGTCCGTTCACGACCTCGACCCCGCCGGTCAGTCCACGAACGGCGAACGCCCGCACCAGATCGGCGGCGTCGGCGCGGCTCTCGAGCTCGATCCGAATCGCCTCGGCCACCACCTCACCTCCTCGAACGGCGCAAGACACGCACTGCTGGCTCTGCGGGCGAGTGTTGCCAGACGCACATGCGAAAGCATCGGGGAGTTCACCGATCCCGGCTGCGGGTTTCTACGTATGCCCGGGCCTCAGCAGGTGAGGTGGAGCGCGGCGGCCGTGCAGGCCGGATCGAGCTCTCCGTAGCGTCGCACCGCCTCGGCGGTGGGCAGGACCTCGACCGCGACACCGCGGCCGCGGAGCACTTCGAGCGCCGCCGGCTCGGGTTTCATTCGGCCGTACGCGCCGGTGCCGACGAGTAGCCCTCGATCCGCGACATGACTCCAGTGTAGGGCTCGGCGTTTTCCGCAACCACAACCGATCAGGGCTTCCCCCGGGCACGGAGCGCGCGCAGACGCTCGTAGAGCTCGCGCTCCTCTCGTGACGGCTCCTCCGGAACGTGAAGGTCGATGCGCACGAGCAGGTCACCGCGGCCGCCGTCGAATCTCGGGAGGCCCTTGCCGGGCAGGCGGAAGATCGTCTGGGGCTGTGTCCCGGGCGGGATCGAGATCGTCGCCGGACGCTCGAGCGTGGGCACCTCGAGGCTCGTGCCGAGGACGGCGTCGGCGACCTCGAGCGCCCCGACGCGCCAGAGGTCGTCACCGCGCCGCTCGAAGCGGGGATCCGGCCTCGTTCGGACGATGACGTAGAGGTCGCCGGGGTGACCGCCGGGAGCGGCACTCGGGAGACCCCGGCCCTCGATTCGCAGCGCCATCCCCTCCTCGACGCCGACCGGGACGGTCACCGTCAGGGTCTCGGTCGTCTCGACCCTCCCGCGCCCCGCACACTCGGCGCAGAGCTCGTCGATCAGCGTCCCGCGCCCGCGGCAGGCCGGGCACGTCGTGATCTCCTGCACGGAGACTCCAGGTTCCTGCCGCGTCGTGACGAGTCTGCCGCTGCCGCCGCAGCGGTCGCAGGTGCGCGGGCTCGTTCCCGCCTTCGCGCCCGAGCCGCCGCAGGAAGGGCACGGGCCCGGACGGCTCACGCTCACCGTCTCTTCGCCGCCGTGGAGCACCCGCTCGAGCGGTACCTCCAGCAGCACCTCGAGGTTCTCGCCGCGGGGCGGACCGGCGGGGCGCCGCCTGCCGAAGAAGCGGTCGAACAGGCTCTCGGCGCCGAAGTCGAAGCCGAGGCCGCCGAACAGTCCCTCGAAGTCGATGCCGCCGAGGAGATCCTCGGGCCTGAAGCCGGCGACGAAGGGGATGCCGCCGGCGTCGTACTCCGCCCGCTTCGTCGCGTCGGAGAGGACGGCATAGGCTTCGGCGATCTCCTTGAACCGCTCCTCGGCGCCGGGCTCCTTGTTGCGGTCAGGGTGGTACTTGAGCGCGAGCGCACGGAAGGCGTCCTTGATCGTCTTCTCGTCGGCGTCGCGGGGGACGCCGAGAACCTCGTAGTAGTCCCGCTGGACGGTGGCCATCGCGGGCCTGCTAGCTCTCCTTCGGCTCCTCGACCTCGGCGTCGACCACCCGCCCGCGCGGGCCGGCGCCGCTCGGACGCGCTTCGCCGGCCGGCTCGCCCACGCGTGGCGGAGGTTTGGGCTGCGCGCCCGGGGCCTGGGCGTAGACCTGCGTGCCGACCTCCTGGAGTACGCGCTTCAGCTCCTCCGAGCGCTGCGAGGCGAGCGCCGCGTCCCTCGCCGCCACAGCCTCCCGGGTCTCACGCAGACTCGCTTCGACCCGTTTGCGCAGGTCTTCGCTCAGCTTGTCGCCGAACGTCGCAATGGTCGTCTCGGCCTGGTAGCAGAGGGAGTCGGCTGCGTTCAGGGTTTCCGCCTCCTGGCGACGTCGCTTGTCCTCCTCCGCGTAGCGCTCGGCCTCCTCGATCATGCGCTGCTTCTCGTCGGCGGCGAGTCGCGTCGATCCGGTGATCTGGATCGACTGCGAGGCCTCCGTTGCCGTGTCCCGTGCGGAGACGCTGAGGATCCCGTTCGCGTCGATGTCGAATGTCACTTCGATCTTGGGCACGCCGCGCGGAGCGGGCGGGAGCCCGGTGAGGGTGAACTCGCCGAGGCTCGTGTTGTCGGCCGCCATCGCTCGCTCGCCCTGGAAGATGTGGATGGTCACGGCGGTTTGCATGTCCGCCGCGGTCGTGAACAGCTCCGCGCGCTTGATCGGGATCGGCGTGTTGCGGGCGATCAGGGGCGTGGCGATGCCGCCGAGCGTCTCGACTCCGAGGGTGAGCGGTGTCACGTCGACGAGCACGATCTCGCCTATCTCGCCCGCGAGGACACCGGCCTGGATTGCGGCGCCGCTCGCGACGCACTCCATCGGGTCGACGCCCAGCTCGGCCGGGCGCCCGAAGAGCTGCTCGAAGAAGGCACGCACGGCCGGCATCCGCGTGGGACCGCCGACGAAGACGACGCGGTCGATGCCCTTCGGCTCGAGCCCGGCGTCGTGGAGCGCCTGCTCGACAGGGCTCCGACAGCGCTCGATCACGGGGCGGACGAGTCGCTCGAGCTCGGAGCGGGTGAGCTCCGTGTCGAGATGGAGCGGCTGGCCCTCACGGGCGGCGAGGTAGGGCAGGCTGATTCGTGCGCTCGTCGCGCTCGAGAGCTCGACCTTCGCGACCTCGGCCGCTTCGAGCAGCCTGGCCATGGCTCTCGGGTCGGCGCGGAGGCCGATACCGGTCTCCCGCTCGAAGCGCGCTGCGAGCTCCTCTTGGAGCCGTTCGTCCATGTCGGTTCCGCCAAGCCGGGTGTCGCCGCTCGTCGCCTTGACCTCGAAGACGCCCTTGCCGAACTCCATGATCGTGACGTCGAGCGTTCCTCCCCCGAGGTCGATCACGGCGATCCGCAGCTCCTGCCCGAGACGATCGAGCCCGTAGGCGAGGGAAGCTGCCGTGGGCTCGTTCACGAGACGCTCGACCTCGATGGCGGCGATCGAGCACGCGTCTTTCGTCGCGCTGCGCTGGTTGTCGTCGAAGTAGGCGGGCACGGTGACGACGGCCTTCTCGACCGCCTCCCCGAGGAACGCCTCGGCGTCGCGCTTGATCTTCTGCAGAAGGAAGGCGGAGAGCTGCTCGGGCGAGAAGATCCGGTCTCGGAGCCGGATCTGCTCGCGGGTTCCCATCTTCCGCTTGAAGGCGGTGGTCGTGCCTTCCGGGTTGGCGGCCGCCTGCCGGCGGGCCGGCTCGCCGACGAGGAGCTCGCCGTCCGCAGTGATGGCCACGTAGCTCGGGAAGGCCTTGCCTCCGAGGCTGACACCCTCGGCGCTCGGGATCATCACGGGACGCCCGCCCCGGAGCACCGCGGCGGCCGAGTTGGATGTGCCGAGATCGATGCCGACGATTGCCATGCTCCGGCGCTTCCCTCAGGGCTCGCCGAAAGGTTATGCCTCCTCTTCCTCCGGCGGGTGCCGGAGCCGCCTGACGGGCTCGCGCGCCCCGTGCTCGATCACCTCGACCTCGGGGGCCGCCTCGACCCGGGCGGCGTCGTACGCCTCGACGACGACGTCGCCGTGCGCCTCGACGGACGCGCGGTCGTGGGCTTCGACCCGCGCCTCGTGGTGGGCGAGCACCTGCGCCGAGCCGAACGCACGCACCTGCGCCGAGCCGTAGGCCTCGACCTGCGACCGGTCGTAGGCGGTCACGGTCGTCGAGTCGGCTGCCGCGATCTGCGCCTCGTCGTAGGCCTGGACCTCGGCGTGCCCGTAGGCCTCCACGCGCGCCGAGCCGCGCGCTTCGACCTTCGCGCGCCGGTAGGCGGTGATGCGGGCCAAGCCCGAGGCATGAACCCGGGCCTCGTCGGTCGCCGCGACCTGCGCGGTGTCCCGCGCCCACACCTCCGCCGCGCCCTTGACCACGAACGTGCCCTCGCCGGAGCAGACCGGCACGCGAGCGGCGCGCAGCGCCTCCTCGAGCTCCTCCTGCCGGAAGACCTCGACCGGGAGGGCACGGAGCTCGGGATCCGGGTCTGGCATCGGAGTACGACCTTCGCTACACTTGTGCTTGAAGGAACATGGGCCGGCGCCGCCGCCGGCCGCGGTTCCCGAACCATCTCACAAGACGCTGCCGCCCGCCGGGACGGTGGCCCGACGACGAAAGAAACGCTGTGCGCACCCAGGACGAAATCAGGCAGGACCTCGACCGCGCGATCGCGAGGCGCCGCGAGCTCTGGCGCGAGCTCGGTCACGGCCGCGACGCCGCCGGTGCTGCCGAGGTCGGCCGTCTGACGACGAAGATCACCGAGCTCTGGGAGGAGCTGCGAATTGCGCGCACCCGCGAGCGGTTCGGCTCGCCCGAGCTGATCGTGAAGCGCGCCGAGGTGGATCGCCGGCTCGAGCGCGAGCTCGACCGGCGCATCCGGCTCAGCCCGCGCCGGGCCGCCTGACAGCGGCCGTGTGGCCGGAGGCTGCCGAGGAGCTCGTCCGCGAGCAGGAGACGCTCGGCAGCCTGGCCCCGGCACCCTGGCGGCCGCCGGCCGCTGAGCCCGTGCCGATCGGCGGCTGCTTCCTCTGCTTCCGTCCGCTCGCGCCCGGCCGTGATGCTGCCTTCGCGGCAGCGGTAGTAGTCGAACAGAGCAGGTCGGTCGTAACCGCCGTCTCGCTCGGCGAGACGGCGGCACCGTACGTCCGGGGCCTGCTCGCGCTCCGGGAGGGGCGGCTGCTCGAGGCGGCCGTGCGCTCCCTGGACGTCGTGCCCGCCGTCCTGCTCGTCAACGCAGCGGGCCGCGACCATCCCCGCCGCGCGGGCCTCGCCGTCCAGCTCGGCGCGGTGCTCGACCTGCCCACGGTCGGCGTGACCCACCGTCCCCTCCTCGCCGAGGGAACCTGGCCGGGAGACGAGCGCGGCGCGGCGAGCCCGCTCCTCCTCGACGGCGAGGTCGTCGGCGCGTGGCTTCGCACCCGTCGCGGCGCCCGACCCCTCGCCGTGCACGCCGCGTGGCGCACCGACCCGGAGACCGCTGTCGAGATCGCGCTCGCATCGCTCGGCCCCTGGCGGACGCCGGAACCGCTCCGACTCGCCCGTCAGCTCGCGCGCGTGGCCCGCGCGCGCTTCGCGGCGTGAGACTCCCCTGGAGGTGGGCTCAGGCGTGCGGCACGGGGGCCCGGACGACCAGCACCGACACGTGCGCGCGGTGCGCGACGCGCTCGCTGACGCTGCCGAGGGCCCTGAGCCCGTGGAGGCCACGGCTGCCGACGACGATCAGGTCGGCGCTGGCGTCGACGAGCGCGTCCACCGGGTTCCGCGTGTCTTCGATCAGCGGTAGCCCACCGGCCTGGGCGCGGGCGGAGGCGAGATCCACCGACTTGCCCCCGGCGGCACACACGGCGCGGAGCTCGGCTCCGAGCCGCCTGGCGAGCTCCCGCGCCTCCTCCAGAGCCCCGAGCGCCGGGCCCGAGCCGTCCACCCCGGCGGCGATCGAGCGCGGCCAGCCGTCAGCGTGAGCCGGGCGGGCGACGAGCACGGACGCGGGTGCGTCGTGGAGGAGGGCGGTCGCCACGCTGCCGAGCGCGATCCCCGCGGCCCGGCTCCGGCCGTGACTTCCGACGGCGACGAGGGTTACGCTCTCCTCTCGAGCGGCCCGCAGCAGCGTGGGAATCGGAGCGCCCTCGAGCAGCCGGGTCTCGACCCCGTGCATGGCGCGGAGCTCGGCCTCCGCTCGCTCGAGTGCCGACTCGAGCTCCCGCCGAGCCTCGAGCAGCGGCACGGCGAGCACGCCGAAGCCCGGCGGGGCGGCGGCGGCGGGCTGGGTGACGCCGACGAGCACGAGCGCGGAGCTCGGAGGCGCGAGGCGCGCAGCCTGGCGGGCTCCCTCGCCCGCCTCCGGCGTGCCGTCGAGGCAGCAGAGCACGCGCTGGAACAACGGATCAGCAGCCATGCTCGTCGGGAAGGAGGGGCCGGAACAGGAGCAGGTAGCGCGCTCCCTCGCTCGTCCAGGGCGTCAGCTCGTTCGCTTCCCGCGCCGCCGGGAGCAGGGTCGCGAGCTCCTCGCCGGCGACGACGGCGCAGCGCGCGTCGGGAAGGATCTCGACGGGCTGCCCGAACGTCGCGAGCGGCGTGGCGAGCGGCCACGGCTGCTCGGCCTGCACGAGCTCGGGCTCCGGCGAGGCCGTGTACGGGCGGACGTACACCCGCAGCTCGTCGAAGGCGTACGGCTCCTCGGGGCCAAGCGACCCCTCGGGCAGCCACGCCTGCAGGTCCGAGAGCTTCGTGCTGAACTCGAGGAGGGCCGCGCGAGCCTCGTTCTCCTCCTCGCTGATCCCGGGCTGCCCGGGCGCCTCGAGACCGAGGGCGTACGCCGAGACGACGTGCCGCTCTCCGTCCGCCACGACGGTGAAGGTGGTCGTCCCTGCGTCTGCGATACCGGGGAAGTCGTAGTGGCGGTCCGGCCCGAGCAGACCGGCGTCGCCCGCGGCGGCGAGCAGCGCCTGCACGCCGTCCTCGCTCACCTGCCGCTGGGTCAGGTTCGGCAGCGCGGCCCCGGGGTAGATCTCCAGCTCGGGACCCCTGACGACCAGGCGGCGGTCGCCGTAGAGCGAGAAGCCCGGCAGCTCGCGCAGGACGTACTCCGGCGGCACCAGACCGCCGCCGACCGCGGCGCGCAGGACGAGCTCGTCCGACCCCTGCGGATGCTCGATCGCCTCCCGGCCTTCGCCACAGGCGGCAACTGCGAACGCGACCAGCGCAAGGAAGAGACCGCGTGCGATCATGGCAGAAGCTTTGCCGACGATCGCTCGTCCCGCATCGGCACTTCTGCGGAGCGGCGCTTCGGAGAACTACGGAGTTGCGGCTTTCCCGCAGCGGCGATCCGTGCCCCTCCCGATGCCCGGGTCCGGACTCGCAGGCACTATTGGGGAGCAAGGAAGGGAGGAGCCATGATGCTCGGGCTGAGCGAGCAGGAGCTTCGGAACGGGCTCGAGGAGGAGCTGATCCGGGCGATGCGCGCCGAAGGCAGCGCTCCCACCATTCACGCGATCGCTCACTCCGTTGCCCGCATCCTCGAGGCGGACCACCTCCGGATCGCCGAGCAGCTTCGGTCGGCCGGAGTCCGGCTCGACGACGAGAAGTGAGGGTCCCGTGAGCGTCCACAGCGGCCTCGAGGCGCACGTGAGCGCCCTCCTCGACGCGGGCGAGGAGCGCGGCTGCGTCGAGCTGGCGGAGATCCACGAGCTGGCCGACGCGTACGAGCTCGGCGAGGAGGAGCTCGCGGCGCTCTACGAGCGGATCGAGGCGCGAGGGATCCGGGTCGAGGACGGCTGCAAGCCGGGCGAGGTCGAGGCCCACTACGAGAACGGCGAGGTCGCCGAAGCCACCACTGACGCGCTGCAGCTGTTCCTGAACCAGGTCGCCCGCTACCCGCTGCTCACCGCCGCGCAGGAGGTGGAGCTCGCGAAGCGGATCGAGCGCGGCGATCGGGCGGCGAAGGACCTGATGATCAACTCGAACCTGCGCCTCGTCGTCTCGATCGCGAAGAAGTACCAGGGCCACGACCTGCCGCTGCTCGACCTGATCCAGG
>JBBILK010000061.1:0-10113 GCA_037444965.1 Actinomycetota bacterium
GAGATCGCCATGCAGCGCTCGCCGGCCGAGCCGTAGCCGGCGCTGACGGCCGCGTCGGCCGCCATGTCGATATCCGCTTCCGGGAGCACGATCATGTGGTTCTTCGCTCCGCCGAGTGCCTGCGTTCGCTTGCCGTGCTTCGTGCCCGTCTCGTAGATGTAGCGGGCGATCGGCGTCGAGCCGACGAAGGAGACCGCAGCGACGTCGGGGTGCTCGAGCAGCCGGTCGACCGCCACCTTGTCGCCGTTGACGACGGTGAACACGCCGGCCGGGACACCGGCCTCCTTGAGCAGCTCGGCGACGAGGAGGGAGGCGCTGGGGTCCTTCTCGGACGGCTTGAGAACGAAGCAGTTCCCGCAGGCGAGCGCCGGCGCCCACATCCACATGGGCACCATCGCCGGGAAGTTGAACGGCGTGATCCCGCAGACGACGCCGAGCGGCTGGCGGATCGAGTAGACGTCGATACCGGAGAAGCCGCCCTTGAGCAGGGTCGGGATGCCGCAGGCGTACTCGATCACCTCGAGGCCGCGGGCGACCTCGCCCATGGCGTCGGAGAGCACCTTGCCGTGCTCGGCGGTCAGGATCCGGGCGATCTCCTCGTGGTGCTCGTGCACGAGCTGGCGGATCGAGAACATGAGCTCCGCGCGCTTCGCGAGCGAGACCGCGCGCCAGGCGGGAAAGGCCTCCTTTGCGGCGGCGACGGCGCGGTCGATCTCCTCGGCGGACGCGAAGTCGACCTCGCCCGTCTGCTCGCCGCTCGCGGGGTTGTACACGGGGCCGCTCCGCCCCGACGTGCCGGCGGCCCGCTCGCCGCCGATCCAGTGGCCGATGCGAGCGATCTCCCTGCTCTCGGCTGCGCCCGCGGTGGGCGCGGATACGACCTCGGTCATCAGGTCCTCCTCGTCGTTCGCACCGCTCAGGATAGACCCGGCCGCGCCGTGGCCGCGCGAACCGGTCGTTCAGGCGGCCGCCCGGACCGCCGCCAGGAGCTCGTCGGGCTCCGCGCGTCGCGTGTGGTCGGGATCGACGAAGGCGTAGCGGATGACGCCGTCACGGTCGATCACGTAGGTGGCCGGAATCGGCAGCGTCCAGGAGTCGTCGCCGTTGAACTGGGGGAGAACGAGCTTCCAGGCGTGCTCGTAGACGGCCCGCAGGTCGTCCGGCAGCCGGAAGATCAGGCCGAATTGACCCGCGACGAGGTTGCCGGCGTCGGACAGCACCTCGAACTCGAGCGCGTGCTTCTCGGCCATCGTCAGCGAGCCGTCGGGGAGCTGCGGCGAGACGGCAGCCAGGGAGCCGCCTGCGGCCGTGAGCTCGGAGTGGATCGACTGGTAGGCCTGCAACTGCAGGTTGCAGTACGGTCACCAGACGCCGCGGTAGAACGCGAGCGCGACCGGTCCCCGGCCGAGCAGGTCGCCGAGCGCGATCTCCCGACCGACGGCGTTCGGCAGCGAGAATGCCGGCGCCGGGTCGCCGACGCCGAGCGCGCGCTCGGCGATGCCCGAGTCGCGCAGCGCCTGCAGGGCCCCGGCAATCGTCGTGTTCACCTCCGCCGGACGCTTCGCGTGCGACGCCTCGCGCCGCTCGTCGAGCTGGTCCTGAAGCCTCATCGGAACAGTCGCTCCTTCCCCCCGCTATCGTCCCGGCGCAACGATACCGCCTGAAGGAGGGAGAGACGCGAGGTGGCCAGGCAGCGCAAGACGATCTTCGACGCCGTCGGCTCGGGCGACCCGAGCCGGGTGAAGCGGTTCTTGACCCGCAACCCTGAGGCGATCGGCGAGCGGGACGGCGACGGCCTCTCGCCGCTGCTGCGTGCGCTCTACGACGGGAAGGAGGAGATCGCACGCATCCTGCTCGACCGGGGTGCCGAGGTCGGCCTCCACGAGGCCGCCGCCCTCGGGCGGCCGGGCGACCTCAAGCGGCTGATCGGCCGCAGCAAGCGACGGGCGAACGCCTTCTCCGCCGACGGGTTCACGCCTCTGCATCTGGCTGCGTACTTCGGGCAGCGAGAGGCCGCCGAGCTCCTGCTGGACAAGGGAGCGGATATCGAGGCCCGGTCACGGAACCGCCACCTGCGCCTGCTCACGCCGTTGCACAGCGCTGCGGCGGGGCGCCGGAACGAGGTCGCCCTGCTCCTGCTCGAGCGGGGAGCCGACCCGAACGCCGCGCAGCCGGGCGGCTGGACCGCTCTCCACCAGGCTGCCGCGAGCGGGAACCTCGAGCTCTGCAAGGCGCTCGTCGCCTACGGCGCCGAGCGGATGGCGATGGCAGACGACCGCTCCCGCCCGATCGACTTCGCGATCGAGACGGGCAGCCGGGCGGTCGTCGACTTCCTCAAGTCCGGGCGTGTGAAGCGGCTGCGACCGGGCCGGTGAGCGAGAAGCTCGTCCTCGTCACCGACTACACCTGGCCGTCGACGGAGCCCGAAGCTGCGGTGCTCGCGCGGGCAGGCGCCCGCCTCCTCGTCGCCGAGACCGGCGAGGAGGAGGAGCTCCGCTCCCTCGTGCCGCAGGCAGACGCGATCCTCACCTGCTTCAAGCGGGTCAGCCCCGAGGTCGTCCGCGCCGGTGCGAAGCTCGAGGTGATCGGGCGGTACGGGATCGGGGTCGACAACATCGCGGTCGACGAGGCGACGAGGCTCGGCATCCCCGTCACGAACGTCCCCGCCTACTGCGTCGACGAGGTCGCCGAGCACGTGCTCGCGCTCCTGCTCGCGCTCGAGCGCGGCGTCTGCGCCTACGACGCGGCGGTGCGGGAGGGCGACTGGGCGCTCGCGCGCGGCCTGCCGATGCGCCGGATCGCCGGGCGCACGCTCGGGATCGTCGGCTTCGGGAGGATCGGGCAGACGCTCGCGCGCAAGGCCCGCGGGCTCGATCTCCGGGTCGTCGTCCACTCGCCGTCGCTCACCGCCGGACAGGCCGAGGAGCTGGGCGTCGAAGCCCTGACGCTCGAGCGGCTCGCCGAGGTCTCGGACTACGTCTCGCTGCACGCACCGCTCACGCCCGCGACTGCCGGGCTGGTCGGGCGCGAGTTCCTCCGCCGGATGAAGCCGTCCGCGTACCTCGTGAACGCGGCCCGCGGCGCGATCGTCGACCAGGAGGCGCTCGTCGAGGCGCTCCGCGAGGGCTGGATCGCCGGCGCAGGCCTCGACGTCTTCGTGCCCGAGCACCTCCCGCGCGACCACCCGCTGCTCTCGTTCCCGAACGTGATCGCGACCCCGCACGTCGCCTTCTTCTCGGAGGAGTCGGTGCTCGAGCTCGAAGTGAAGGCGGCGGAGAACGTCGCGGCGATCCTCTCCGGCCGCCGGCCAGCGCACGTCGTCAATCCGGAGGTGCTCGACCTCCCCCGCTGGGCCCATCTGCACTGACGGCTACGTGGACGGCGGCGTGTAGCGGGTGAGCGTGCCGTCGCTCGAGTTGGCCACCCAGAGGCTACCGGCGCCCCACTCGATCCCGAGGGCCCCCTCGCCGGTCGGGATCGGCTCGCCGCCGATCTCGTAGCTCGCCGGATCGACCTGCACCACCTCGCCCGTGACGTCCGCGCTTCGGATCGTCGAGGCCCAGACGACGCCGCCGCCGACCGCGACGACGGTCCGGCCGCCCTCGGAGATCGCGATCGGCAGCCCGACGAGCTGATTCGTGCGCGGGCTGATCCGCCGGATCGTCCCGTCGTTTCCGGTCACCCAGACGCCGCGCGCGCCGACGGCCAGGTACTCGGGGAGACGGTCGACCGGCACCGTCGCGATCACCTCGCTCGTCGCCGGGTCGATCCGCGAGACGAAGCCCTCGAGGCCGTCCGGGGGCGCGGAGCTCGCGACCCAGACCGAGCCGGCGCCGACCGCGACGCCCTGCGGGAAGCTCCCGACCGGGATCTCGCCCACGATCTCGTTCGTGATCGGGTCGATGCGGGTGACGGTGCCGTTGCTCGCGCTCGTCACCCAGACGCCGCCCGCGCCGGCAGCAACGCAGGAGGGATCGAGGAGATCGACGACGGCGGCCACCTCGTTCGTCTCCGGGTCGATGCGAATCACGTGGCCCTCGAACGAGGTCACCCAGACGCCCCCCTCGCCGGCGTCGATGCCGCAAGGGCGCTCGCTTCCGACCGAGAAGCCGACGTCGATCCTCTTCGCGATCGCGCCCGTGGCAGGGTCGATCCGAAGCACCCGCTGCCCTTCCTTGAGGACCCAGGCTCCTCCTTCCCCGACCGCGACCGCGTTCGGGAAGCGCCCGACCTCGATCGTCTCCGTCAGCTCCTCGGGAGTCGGCGGCTCGACGATCGTCACGAGGCCCGTGTCGCCCACGTCCGACGAGACGACCGGCGCGGGCGGCTCCGGCGAGCCAGCCTCGTCGGCCTCGCGGAGCAGGTACACGACCCCGGCGAGCGTGCCGAGGCCGATCAGGACACCCACCACCGCGGCGAGCGCCGCTTTGCTCTGTCGACTCACCTCGATCCAGTTCGGGGAGCGCCGGGTGGATCCTGTCGCGGGACTGCGGCCCCGGCCGGGAGCTGAACGATAATCGACCGGAGTCGATGGCAGGATCGGTCAGCGACTTCACGGAGGCGGACGCCGAGCGAGCCCGGCGCTACAACCGCCCACGCTACGCCGTCCTCGCAGCCGACGTCGTGCTCGGGCTCGCGATCCTTGCGGTGCTCGCGTTCACGGCCGTGGGCGACCGCCTCTACGAGCAGCTCGACGGCCTCTCCTGGTGGGCTCGCGCGCTCGCGTTCTCGGCGCTGGTCGTCCTCGTCTCGGCGGTGCTTCGGCTCCCGCTCTCCTTCTGGCGCGGCTACCTCCACGAGCATCGGTTCGGGCTCTCGACGCAGGGGTGGGCGAGCTGGCTGCTCGACCGCGCGAAGGCGATCGCGGTCGGGGTCGTGCTCGCCGCGCTCCCGTTCGCCGCTCTCGTCGGCCTCGCCCGGGCGCTCCCGGTCGCGTGGCCCGCGATCGCGGCGCCCGGGGCGGCGGTGCTCGTCGTCCTGCTCGGCCTCGTCGCCCCCGTCCTGCTCGAGCCGCTGTTCAACCGCTTCGAGCCGCTACCCGACGCCGAGCTCGCGGCCGAGCTGCGGGCGCTCTCGGAGCGGGCCGGCGTGCCGGTCCGGGACGTGCTCGTCGCCGACGCGAGCCGCAGGACGCGGAAGGAGAACGCGTACGTGTCGGGGCTTGGCCGCACCCGCAGGATCGTCCTCTACGACACGCTGCTCGCCCGGGCGGCGCGCCCGGAGCTTCGCCTCGTCACGGCCCACGAGCTCGCCCACCGGCGGGAGCGGCACGTGGCGAAGGGCGCCGCGCTCGGCGCGCTCGGAGCCGCGGTGTTCGTGCTCGTCCTCTGGGGGCTCTTCGAGCTGCCCGGCGTGCTCGACGCGGTCGGGGCCACGGGCGCGGACGACCCGAGGGTCGCGCCGTTCGTCCTGCTCGTCGCCGCCGCGCTCGAGCTGCTCGCGCTCCCGTTCGGCTCGGCCCTCTCCCGGCGCTGGGAGCGCCTCGCCGACCGCTTCTCGCTCGAGCTGACGGGCGACCTGGCAGCCTTCGAGGCGACGCACGTCGCGCTCGCCCGCTCGAACCTCGCCGATCTCGAGCCGCCCCGCGTGGCGTACGCCCTCCTCTTCACTCACCCGACTCCGCCCGAGCGGCTCGCGGCGGCGCGCGCTCAGGCGATCGCCGGGGTCTCACGGCGAACGCGCGGGCAGCAGGGGGAATCGGCGTCGTAGGAGACGAGCTCGCCGCATCACCGGCCGAGGCGCGCTCGGCCGCGGAACCGCCGCGTCCGCGCGAGCTCGAGCTCGATCCGGAGGATCGCGACCACGAAGAGGACGGCCACGACGGCCGCGGCGATCTTGACCTGGAGCTCCATAACGCAGGTGAGGATTCGATGAGGGTGCGGTGGGTCCTCCCGGGCGGCTCCCGACGCAGGTAGCCTCGGGCCAGGAGGTGAGCGAGGATGACCCGGAAGGTGACGAAGAGCGAGGCCGAGTGGCGGTCCGAGCTGACGCCGGAGCGGTTCCACGTGCTGCGAGAGAAGGGCACCGAGCGGCCCTTCACCGGCGAGTACGTCCATACGAAGGATCCCGGCCGCTACCGCTGCGCCGGCTGCGGCGCCGAGCTGTTCCGCTCGGAGACGAAGTTCGAGTCCGGGACCGGGTGGCCTTCCTTCTTCGAGCCCACGTCGTCGGACGCCGTCGAGACGGCGGACGACGACAGCCTGCTCGTCCCGCGGACGGAGGTCCTGTGCGCCGCCTGTGGCGGCCATCTCGGCCACGTGTTCCCCGACGGCCCGGCCCCGACGGGGCTTCGCTACTGCATCAACTCGGCCGCGCTCGAGCTGGATCGCGACGAAGCCGGGAAGGAGCACGCGTGAAGACGTGCGTGGCACCGACGACGTCGAAGCCGAGCTTCCGGTAGAGCTCCTTCGGCCAGTCCTCCTCCTCCGCCTGGAGGAAGACGAGCCTGGCGCCGGCGAGCCTCGCCGTCTCGATCGCCGCTGCGACGACGGCCCGCGCGAGGCCGCGGTTGCGGTACTCGTCGAGCGTCATCACCGCCTCGATCTGGGCGATCTCGCCGTCGACGTAGAGATCGCAGCCCGAGGCGACGACGCCGTCGAGCTCGACGGCGAAGAAGCGAGCGCCGGTGCGCACGGCCACCGCCTTCTGGCCCGCGATCTGCCGGATCTCCTCCTCCGGGAACCCGGACGGGTCTCGCCGGAGGCTCGCCTCGGTGAGCGACCGGATCTCGGGCTCGCCGACCTCCCGGGCGAGCGAGCGGTCGGGCTCGCGATCGGGCGGCCGCCGCTGGAGCATGAGCAGGTGGCGCTTCGTCCCGAAGCCGAGCTCACGGAGGCCGGGAGCGACCCGGCGTCCACCCGGCTCGTCGGCGACGACGGCGTGACGGTGGGTGAGGCCGGCCGTTCCCTGCACGCGGTCGAGCCTGGCCGCGAGCTTCGCGGCTCCCAGCCCCGGCGGCACGGCGTCCACCCAGACGGAGTTCAGGTCCCAGACGCTCGGGAGCGCGTCGTTGAAGAGCGCGACGCCGAAGGGCAGCTCCTCGACCCGGTCGGCCGCGCGCACAGCGACGTTGCGAAGGAAACGGACGAGCCGCTCGCGCTCGGATCCCTCCGCTCTCGGCTCAGCGTACGGGTGCAAGCACCACCTCGACGCCGTGGACGCACGTGCTCTCGCCCAGGTCCGACTTCTCGCCAGGGTTGAGCACGTTCACGTTCGCCCGCTCCGGCTCGCGCTTCGGCCAGCGGCCCTTCGGGGAGAGGGCGACTCCGCGGGGGACGACGTCGGAGACGGCGACCCGGAGGCGGAGCCGCCCGGTGGCGTTCTCGGCGAGAACCTCGTCGCCGTCAGCGAGCGCGAGCTCGGCCGCATCGGCGGGGTGAACAGCGACGGAGGCCGCGACGAGCCGCCGCGCGAGCCGGTCGTCGTTGCCGAAGCTGTCGTTGAGGAGGAGCGGGGAGGCGGGAGAGAGCAGCCGAAGGTGCCCCGGAGCGGGCCGCGGATCGGCGAGCGGGAGCGGCACTCGCGGGTGGCCGTCCGCCTCGGCCTGCGCGGACGCGAGCTCGACGCGGCCGCTCGGGGTCGGGAAGGCGAGCTCAGCGAACTGGACGACCGGCTCGGCCGAGACGTGCACCGTGCCGAGGGCGGCAAGCTCGGTGAAGTCGAGACCGAGCCCGGCTCGCTCGAGCAGCGTTGCAAGCACCGACTCGTCGGTCTCGAAGAGCTCCGGCTCCGTGTAGCCCATTGCGCGGGCGAGCCGGCGAAAGATCTCCTGGTTCGGCAGGGACTCGCCGAGCGGCTCCGTCGCCTTCACCTGCGCCGAGAGCGTGAGCTCGAAGTAGGAGGTGACGAGGTCGTCGAACTCGAGGAAGCTCGCGGCCGGGAGGACGACGTCGGCGAGGTCGGCCGTGTCGGTCTGGAACAGCTCGACGACGACGGTGAAGAGATCCTCACGGCAGAGCGCTCGCCTCAGCCTCGACTGATCCGGATTCGAGGCGGCGACGTTCACGTTCCAGGCGACGAGCGCCTGCGAGCGCGTCGGGTCCTCGAGGGCGTCCGCGAGGTCCATCTGACTGACCCGGGCAGGCTCCCCGCGAGCGAGCTGTGGAGCGACGAGGTACACGCCGTCGATCCCGCGGGAATCGCCGCCGTTCAGGTAGAGGAACCCGGCGCCGGGCTTGCCGAGGTTCCCCGTGGCGGCCGGGAGCACGGCGCATGCCCGCATCACGTTGCCGCCGGTGCGCTGGCGCTGGAGCCCCTGACCGAGCCAGAGCAGCGACGGCCCGCGGGCGTACGTCCGCGCGGCCTCCTCGATCAGCGTCGCGGGAACGCCGGTCGTCTGCTCGCCCCACGCGGGCGTGCAGGGAGGCAGGAGCGGCTCGAGCTCGTCCCAGCCGACGGTGTGGGCGGCGAGGAACTGCCGGTCGAGGAGGCCCTCGCGGTGGATCACGTGCAGCATCGCGAACGCGAGCGCCGCGTCGCTGCCGGGGAAGGGCTGGAGGTGGAGGTCGGCTGCGGCTGCGGTCGGCGTCCTCACCGGATCGACCACGATCACCGTCCCGGGCGCCTCCGAGAGCCAGTGCTCGTGCGCGTGGGGAGCCGAGGCGGACGGGTTGGCTCCCCAGACGACGACGCAGGAGGCGTCTCTCGCCGTTCTCGGGTCGAAGCCGTCCTCCGACGTGCCGTAGACGTAGCGGAGCGCAACGTGGCCCGCGTTGTTGCAGATCGTGTCGGGGTCGACCTCGGTCGCGCCGAGGCGGTGGAAGAACCGCTGCGGGAAGGCGTAGGCGAGCAGGGAGAGCGTGCCCGTGTAGTGCGTGTTCAGGATCGCCTGCGGCCCCGGGTCAGCAGCGATCGCGGTCAGCCGCGCGGCGACCTCGTCGAGCGCGTCGTCCCACGACACCGGCTCGAAGCTTCCGGTCCCCTTCGGCCCGGTGCGGCGGAGCGGACGGGTCAGACGCACCGCGGGGTCGCGCCAGGAGCGGTTGTAGCCGGTCGAGCACTTGGCACAGAGCTTCCCCCGGCTGACCGGGTGGGACGGATCGCCACGCACCTGGCGCACCCGGCCGTCACGCGTGACGACGGCGATCCCGCAGGCGTCGTAGCAGTCCCGGGGGCAGGTGGTGAGGACGGTCGCGATACGCGGAGCCTATCGCTCGGCCGGCGGCGCCAGGCACCCTATCAACGGCGCACTGAGATCTCAGTCGCCGAACAGGTCGGCGAGCTCCGAGCCGCCCTTGATCAGCCAGTCGATCGGCGCCCGCTCGATCACCTCGCGGATGATCGTCGCCGTCAGCCCGCCGATCGCATCGCGGGCCTCGGCATCGTCGACCGCGCGGAGGAGGCCCGCGCGCACGGCGCGCTCGATCGTCGCGTCGTCCCACGGGATCGGCTCCGACCCCGGAGCCTCGGGAACGAAGGAGAGCACGAGCTCCTCCCGCGTCGTCTCGAGCTCGCAGGCCGCTCCGTTCAGGCCCGAGAGGACGATCCGCTGGATCGTCGCGTCGAGACCGTCGCCGGGGAACTCGACGGTGGCCGTGCACGGATCCGGGGCGGCGTCCTCGCCGAAGCTCGAGGCTCCGGCACCCAGCTCGACCGCGATCAGCGCGATCGCGGCCGCGAAGAGCGCGCCGAGCACCGCGAGGGCGCCGCGGCGGCTCTTCACCAGACCTCCAGACGACGGATGAAGGGGACGGGAACGAGCGCGAGCAGCGCGAGGAGGGCCGACAGCCCGTAGGCGCTTCGGAAGCTCCGGGTGAGCGCGTCCTTGATACTCGCGAGCAGGTCGTCGCGGAGGTCGGCGACGCGGTCGTCGGTGGCCGCGCCGTGCTCCGCGAACGCCGCGTCGAGATCGGGCAGCTCGCCCTGCTGCGCCTCTTCGAACGCCTGGCGCAGGTCGAGCGCGATCGGGATCTTCTTCGTCAGCGGCACCGGCGCGTCGAGAACCGTCGCCACGCCCGCGAGCGTCGCCCGCTCCGAGCCGCGCTCGAGCTCGAAGGCGAGCAGCGGGGCGATCAGGAGGAGGGCGAGCACGAGCCCGAGGTGCCGCGAGCCGATCGACCAGGCGCCGCTCCGGGCGAGGCCGTGCTCGGCGCTGATCGTGGCGTGCGAGAGAAC
>JBBILK010000062.1:0-10084 GCA_037444965.1 Actinomycetota bacterium
GGCGAGACGGCCGGCGGCGTCGAGGTCGCCAGGGTGATCCAGGAACGCCGGGCGCCCGATCCGGCGGAGCCGGCCGGTCTATCGCGCAACGCCGGCAGCTCGCCTCCGGCGATCCCTCGCTCGAGCGCGGCCGGCGTCAGGCCGTCGATGACGGCGAGGACGAGTTTCTTGCGCACTCCCGTCGAGTCTAGACCAGCTCTACACGAGGACCGTCAGCGCCTCCCGCTCGGCCTCGAAGAGAATCCGGTCGGCGTCGCCCACGTCCTCGCCGTCCAGCTCGAGCGGGGTCGGCGCGTCGCAGCGGACGGCGATCCGGTCGGCGTCGTGCAGGTGGACGAAGGCGGGCGAGCGGATGTGAGCAGGCCGCACCAGCACCGACCAGCCGGTCTGCACCAGCACGCTCGGCGTGACCCGGCGCGGAGCGATCAGGTCGAGGCCGAGCTCGAAGCGCGCGAGCGGAGTCGCGTGCACCGGAAACGGGCCCGCGTACGTCCAGGGGTCGCAGTTCGCGACCACCGCGAACGCCGCCCGCCCGTGTCCCTCGATCTCGAGCGAGGGCTCGAGCCGCCCGCGGCAGGCGGCCACGAGCTTGACGAGCTCCCAGACGAACGCCAGGTCGCCGGGCCGGCGGCCGTCGCGGCGCCGGTTGACGGCACGCACGATCTCCGCGTCGAGGCCGACCCCGGCGGCGAAGGTGAACCGGCGGCCGTTGGCGACACCGAGGGAGATGCGGCGCGTCCGGTCGGCCCTCGCGAGCCGCCGGGCCGCCGCGACCGCGTCGCCGGGCAGCCCGAGCGCGCGGGGAAGGACGTTCGACGCGCCGCCGGGGACGAACCCGATCGGAACCTGCCCTCGCATCCCGTTCACGGCCTCGTTGAAGCCGCCGTCGCCGGCGAACACGTAGATCGCGTCGTAGTCGCCGCACGCCTGCGCGACGAGCTCGGAAGCCTGGCCCGCCCGCTCGGTGACGAGCTCGTCGAGGGGCCCGCCGGCCGCGAGCTCCGCCCTGACCGCGGCGAGCCGGGCCGGTGTGACGCCGCTCGCGCGGGGATTGACGATGAGAACTGCCCGGCGCACGCTCAGCGCAGGAGGAAGCCGGTACCGAGCGCGTCGTCTTCCTCGAGGACGAAGCGGTGGTACCCGGTCACATGCGCGCTCCCCCGAATCTCCGTGACGACCGCGGGACGTCCGGCAACGTCGGCGTCGCCGACGACGCGGGCCGTGAACTCGCTTCCGACCACGCTCCGGTGGAGCAACAGCTCTCCGCGTGCGAGCCGGCCCGAGGCATCGAGCAGGGCGAGCCGGGCGGACGTGCCGCTGCCACAGGGTGAGCGGTCGACCTCGCCGTCGGCGAAGACGGTGACGTTGCGCTGGACGAGGGGAGCCGGGCCCTCGACGTCCTCGAAGAAGATCACCCCGTAGATGTCACGAAGCTCGGGCTCGAGCGGGTCGGCGAACTCGCGCGCGGCCTCGAGCCGCGCCTTGATCTCGCGGCCGAGCCCGATCAGCGCCGGCAGGTGCTCGGGCTCGACCGCGAGCCCGAGCGCCCGGACGTCGACCGAAGCGTAGAAGGCGCCGCCGAAGGAGACGTCGACGGCCACCTCGCCGCGCCGGGTCGCGACCGGGAGCCCGAGAGCCTCGACGTAGGCCGGCACGTTGCGGAAGCGAGCGGCACGGACGCGGCCGTCCGTGACCTCGACGACCGCCTCGAGCCGGCCGGAGGGCACGTCGACGACGACCCTCGTCTCGGGCTCCAGCTTCTCGAGCAACCCGCTCTCGAGCGCCCAGGTGACGAGCGCGATCGTCCCGTGCCCGCACGCCGTCGAGTAGCCGGCGTTGTGGAAGAAGACGACCCCGAGGTCGGCGCCCGGGTCGGTCGGCTCGGTGACGAAGCAGCCGTACATGTCGGCGTGCCCGCGAGGCTCGTGGACGAGCAGCCGGCGGATGTGGTCGAGGTGCTCGAGCGCGAAGCGCCGCTTCTCGAGGATCGTTCGCCCTGCGAGCGGCGGGACCCCATCCGTCACGATGCGAAACGGCTCGCCGCCGGTGTGGTAGTCGACGGTGCTCACCGACTGGGAGGCAGGCACTGGCGCCGCCATTCTTGCAGGACGCGGCGCGCGAGCGGCCCGTCGAGGAGGCACGTGCCTCCTCGACGCGCTGCTCCTGCGCTCCCCTACGCCGCTTTCGCGCCGGCCTCGACGAGCGACTCCTCGAGGAGCTCGAGACCGCGCTCGAGATCGTCGTCCGAGACGACGATCGGGACGAGGATCCTGACGACGTTCGTGTACAGGCCGCAGGCGAGGATGAGAAGCCCGCGCTCCCGGGCGGCGGCCACGGTCGCGGCGGCGAGCTCCGTCGCAGGCGCCTTCGTGTCCCTGTCCTCCACGAGCTCGAGCGCCGCCATCGGCCCGAGACCGCGAGCCTCCCCGACGGCCCCGACACGGGTCGCGATCCCGTCGAGCCGCGAGCGGATCCGCTCGCCGAGCGCGCGAGCCCGGGCCTCGAACTCCTCGTTCGCGACGGTGTCGAGCACCGCGAGGGCTGCCACGCAGGAGAGCGGGTTGCCGCCGAACGTGCCGCCGAGCCCGCCGGGGTGGGCCGCGTCCATCACCTCGGCGCGGCCGACGACGCCCGCGAGCGGCAAGCCGCCGCCGATCGACTTGCCGACGGTCATCAGGTCGGGCTCCACGCCGTAGTGCTCGATCGCCCAGAGCGGACCGGTGCGGCAGACGCCGGACTGCACCTCGTCGTCGACGTAGAGGATCCCGTGCTGGTCGCAGAGCTCGCGCAGCCTCGGCGGGAAGTCGAGCGGCATCGGAATGAAGCCGCCCTCTCCCTGAACCGGCTCGAGCACGACGCACGCCACCGACTGGGGGTCGACGTCGCTCTTGAACAGACGCTCGAGACCCTTGATCGCGTCAGCCGAGGAGACGCCACGATACGGATACGGGCCCGGCGCGCGGTAGACCTCGGGCGCGAACGGCCCGAAGCCCTTCTTGTAGCCGAGCTTCGAGGTCATCGTCATCGTCAGCAGCGTGCGGCCGTGGAAGGCGTTCTCGAACACGACGACCGCGGGCCGCCCGGTCGAGGCACGGGCGATCTTGACCGCGTTCTCGACGGCTTCGGCACCCGAGTTGCAGAGGAACCCCTTCTGCTCGGCGCCGCGGCAGGGCGAGAGCTCGGCTAGCCGCCGGCACACCTCGATGTACGGCTCGTACATCCCGACGACGAAGCACTGGTGCAGGTAGCGGTCGAGCTGCTCGTGGAGCGCCGCGACCACCGCCGGGAGGTTGTGGCCGGTGTTCTGGCAGCCGATCCCACCGGCGAAGTCGAGGAACTGGTTTCCGTCGACGTCCTCGATCCAGGCGCCCTCGGCACGGGCGACGACGATGGATCCGCTGGCGACGCCCCGGGCGACGTACCGCTCCTTCGCCTGGGCGAGCCGCTCCGCTTCCGTCTGGGTATGTGCTCTGGTAGACATGCGAGCGAGTGTAACCGGCTTCCGGCCCGGGCGAATTGGCCGCAGCGGCGACACGTACGGGGAGGCTTTGGCCGGCCGGGCCGCGTCAGGCGAGGGGCACGAGACGCGTCGCGGTGGCCTTGAACGACGCGACCACGACCTCCCCGGTGCGGAGCCCGAGCCGCTCGGCGGAGGCCGCCGTCAGCTCGGCGGTCAGCGGCCCGACCCGGGCGCGCACGCGGTTGCCCGCCGGTGCCAGTGAGAGCAGCGGCGCGCGGACGTGGTTGAGCGCCGAGTCGGCAGGGACTTCCCGCGCCACCGACACCTCCCACGGGTGGACGACGACCCCCACCCGCCCCTCGAGCTCGTCGACGGAGTAGAGGAATCCCCCGGTCTCGAGGGCGACCTCCGTCAGCCCCGACTCGCGCCTGCTCGCGACCCCGGGGATCAGGTTTCCGCCCGTGAAGCTCGCCACGAACGGGTCGGCGGGGGCGGCCACGAGCTCCGTCGGCCGGCCCAGCTGGACGAGACGACCTTCGACGAGGATCCCGACCCGGCCGGCGAGCGAGGCGGCTTCCTCGAAGTCGTGCGTGACGAGCAGCACGGGCAGCCCGAGCTCGCCGAGGAGGTCGTGGAGCTCGGCGCGCACGCTCAGCCGGGTGTGCGCGTCGAGCGCCGCCGTCGGCTCGTCGAGGAGCAGCACGCGCGGTCGGCGCGCGAGCGCCCGCGCGAGCGCCACGCGCTGCCGCTCGCCGCCGGAGAGCTCCCGTGGCTTCGCCCGGGCGAGCCGGTCGATCCCGAACCGCTCGAGCAGCTCGCCGACGCCGTTGCTGCTCCCGAAGGCGACGTTCTCCTCCACGGTCAGGTGCGGGAAGAGCGCGTAGTCCTGGAAGAGGAACCCGACCGAGCGCTCCTCCGGCGCGAGGTCGATCCCGCGCTCGGTGTCGAGCCAGGTCTCGCCCTCGACGGCGATCCGGCCGCGCTCGGGCCTGGCGAGGCCGGCGACGGCGCGGAGCAGTGTCGACTTCCCCGCGCCGGATGGCCCGGCCACGGCGACCGTCTCGCCGCCGACGTCGAGCGCTAGCTCGAGGCGGAACGTACGGAGCGGAAGGGCCAGATCGAGGTGAAGTCCGACCACGAGGGGACCAGCTTGGCGACGAGGAGGACGACGAGGCTCACGAGCACGAGCAGCGCGCCGACGGCCAGCGCGACGTCGAAGTCGCGGCCGAGCTGCGCGTAGATCGCGAGCGGCAGCGTCTGCGTGCGTCCCTGGATCGAGCCGGCGAACATGATCGTGGCGCCGAACTCGCCGAGGCCGCGGGCGAACGCGAGCGTGGAGCCGGCACCGAGGCCGCGACCCGCGAGCGGCAGCGCCACCCTGCGAAACGTCGTGAACGGCCCGACCCCGAGCGTCCGTGACGCGTCGAGCAGGTTGCGATCCACCGCCTCGAAGGAGGCGACCGCCTGGCGAACGTAGAACGGGCTCGCGACGAGGACGACCGCGAGCACGACCGCGGCAGGCGTGAGCGCCACCGAGACGCCGAGCACGTCCAGCGCCCCGCCGAGGAGACCGCTGGCGCCGAAGGCCGAGAGCAGCGCGATGCCGGCGACGGCAGGCGGAAGCACGAGCGGCAGCTCGATCAGGGTCAGGACGAGCGGCCGGCCCCGGAAGCGCCGGGTCGCGAGCAGGTAGGCCGCAGGCGTACCGACGAGAAGGATGAAGGCGTGGGCGACGAGGCTCGTCTCGAGGCTGACGAGCAGCGCATCCACGGCGACCGGGTCGCCGAGCTGCGCGAACAGCTCGAGCGGAGAGAGGCGCGTGAAGATCGCGACGAGCGGCAGGACGAGGAAGGCGAGCAGGAGCGCCGTGGCGAGCCCGAGCGAGACGTCGAAGAGCCGCCTCACGGGAGCCCGAACCCCGCGGCCGAGAGCGCACGCCGCCCCTCGTCGGAGAGGACGCGCTCGACGAACGCGCGGGCCTCGTCCGGATGATCGGCGCCCGCGACGACGGCGATCAGGTAGCGGATCTCCGGCTGCGCCGAGGACGGCAGCTCGATCACGGCGACCTCGTCCTCCACCGGCTTCACGTCCGTCGCGTACACGAAGCCCGCGTCGGCGTCCCCGAGCGCCACCTTCGCGACGACGCCGCTGACCGAGTCCTCCTCGCTGACGACGTTCTCGAGCGCCCGGGTCGCTTCCAGCCGCTCGAGCGCCTCCCTGGCGTAGTCACCCACGGGCACTCCCTCGGCGCCGAGCACCAGCCTGATCCCGGGCCTGACGAGATCCGTCACGACCTCGATCCCGGCCGGGTTCGCCCTCGGCACGATCAGGACGAGCCGGTTCGTGGCAAAGACGCGGGGCTCCTCGAGCAGCCCCTCGGCGAGCAGCTGCTCCGGATAGGTCGAGCTCGCCGCCGCATAGACGTCCGCCTTCGCGCCCGCGCGAAGCTGGGCCGCGAGCGTGTCGGAGCCGGCGAAGTTGAAGCTCGCGGAGGATTCGACCGCGGGCAGGACGTCGGCCAGCGAGGCGGCGGCGAACACGGTCAGGCCGCCTCCGCCCGCCGGCGAGCCACAGGCGGCGAGCAGCAGCGCAGCGGCGAGCAGCCCTGCACGCGGCCTCACGTCTCGACCATCACCGACGTCGCCTTCACCACGCCGGTCGCGGCCATTCCCGGCCGGAGGCGGAGCTGCTCGGCGGCGTCGCGGGTGATCACGGCGACGACGAGCGCGGGCTCGGTGACGTCGATCTCGACCTGGGCCAGCAGCCCCTCGATCCTCACCTCGCGCACCACGCCGTGGAAGCGATTGCGAGCGGAAAGGTGCTCGAGCTCCCCGCCGCGGAGCCGCTCGACCTCGGACGCAGGCACGAGCCGGCGATTCGCCCTGTCGCGCGACGTCTCGATCTTCCCCTCGCGATCCCAGCGGCGCAAGGTGTCGAGCGAGATCCCGAGGGCGCGCGCCGCCTCGGAGGCCGTGTACATCTCCCTAGGCATTACCTAGGCGATCTTACCGGCCTGGTAAGGTCGCCCGCAAGCCGTGTCGGGGAACGTCCTCGCCGTCATGTTCACGCTCGTCGCCGGCGTCGCCGCCACGGTGCAGGCCGCCGTCAACGCCACGCTCGGCCGCCGGATCGGCACGCTCGAGGCGGCGACCTTTCAGACGATCTTCGCGGTGCTCATCTTCGCCGTGATCACGCTCGCGTTCCGCCAGGGATTCGGGGGCGTGGCACACGGCTTTCGAGAGCCGCCGTGGCTCTGGCTGGGCGGGGCGATGGGCGTGATCATCATCAGCGCGCTCACGTTCGCCCCGCAGCGACTGGGCGTCGTCGCCTTCAGCGGCATGCTGATCGCCGGCCAGCTCTTGACCGCGGCGCTCGTCGACCGGTTCGGCTGGCTCGGCGTCGAGCGGATCCCATTCACCTGGGAACGGGCCGTCGGTCTCGTCCTGCTCGCCGGCGGCGCGCTGCTCGTGCTCAAACGCTAGCCGGCTCCCGGCCGCTGATCGGCAGCCCTTGTCCGGCTGTGTGCGGTGCCGCACAATAGGCGCGGGGTGACAGGGAGGCTGGCGACCGGCAGCGAGATCTCGGGCTACCGCGTCGAGCGTCTGCTCGGCTCGGGCGGACAGGCCGACGTCTACCTTGCTCTCGATCTCGATCTCGGCCGGCCGGTCGCGCTCAAGCTGCTGTCGGCGGAGCTCGGCGCGGACGAGCGCTTCCGCGAGCGCTTCCTGCGCGAGTCGCGGCTGGCCGCGAGCCTCGACCACCCGCACGTGATCCCGATCTACGAGGCGGGCGCCGCCGAAGCTCACCTCTTTATCGCGATGCGATACGTCGAAGGCACCGACCTGCGCGGCGTGCTCGACGAGGAGGGTGTGCTCCCTCCCGAGCGCGCCCTCTCGCTCCTGGCACCGGTCGCGGACGCCCTCGACGTCGCGCATGCGCGGGGGCTCGTCCACGGCGACGTGAAGCCGTCGAACGTGCTCGTCGCGGTCGAGCCGTCGGACGGTTCCGAGCACGTCTACCTCTCCGACTTCGGGCTCGCCCGTGTCACAACGGAGACGCACGCCGAGGATCGCTTCACGGGCTCGGCGCACTACACCGCGCCCGAGCTGATCCTGCGCCGGCAGGCGGACGGCCGCGCCGACGTCTACGCCCTCGGTTGCGTCCTCTACGAGTGCCTGACGGGATCGCCACCGTTCGGCGGCCGGCTGATGGAGATCCTCTTCGCGCACACGCAGACGGAGCCGCCGCGGGCGACCGAGCGCAAGGGCGAGCTTCCGGAGGCGCTCGACGGCGTGATCCGGCGGGCGCTCGCGAAGGAGCCCGACGAGCGCTTCTCGACGTGCCGCGGACTCTCCGACGCCGTGAGGGACGCGCTCGGGCTCGAGCGACCCCGACGCTCCCGAACGCCGCTTCTCGCCGCGATCGCCGGAACGGTGGCCGTGATCGCGGCCACGATTGCGCTCCTGACCGTCTTCCTGTCACCGGACTCCGGCGAGCCGTCCGCACCCGCCCAGGCAGCGCTGCCACAGCCCGAGCCGATCCTCCCGCTCACTGCGGACGCCGTCGTACGAATCGAGCCGGAGACCGGAACGGTCGCCGAAGCAACCGCCGTCGGCTCGGCCACCGGACCGCTCGTCTTCGGTGAGGGCTCCGTCTGGCTCGCCGACCCCGGCGAGCGACGCATCACGCAGATCGACCCGGCGACGGCCACCGTCGTCGACGAGATCGACGCGTCGGACGCCGGCCCGCCCACGTGGCTCGCCGTCGGGGACGGTGCGGTCTTCATCTCCGACAACAGCGCGCCCAGCTTCCCGCACCTCTGGAGGTACGACGTCTCGACCGCAGCGTGGCAGGGAATCGACACCAGCCCGCACGTGCCGTGGGAGATCGTGACGACACCGGGTGCCCTGTGGGCGATCTGCTGCGAGGCGTTGGCCAGGATCGAGCCGGAGACCGGAACGATCGTGGCGATCATCGATGTGCCCGGAACGGGGGGAAATCTCATCGCGGCGGACGAGCGGACGTTGTGGTTCGCGGACAAGGGAGAGGGGAAGCTCTGGCGCGTCGACCCGGCCACGAACGCCGTCGTGGCGACGGTCGAGCTGAACCTGACGATCGCCGACCTCGCTCTCGGCGAGGGGGCCCTCTGGATTCTCACCCTGGAAGACGACCTCGTCCGGCGCGTCGACCCGGCGACGAACGGCGTCTCGGAAGTGTTCCGGGTCGGCCGCATCCCCGAAGCGCTCGCCGTGGCGGACGGTTCGGTGTGGGTGACGAGCGTTCGCGACGGCACGGTCACGCGCTACGAGCTTGCGACCGCGGACGTCGAGACGATCGACGTCGGCGGTACTCCGTATGGCATCGCCGCCGGCGGCGGCGGCGTCTGGGTCGCGGTCTCCGCGGGAGCGTGACGCTAGCGCTCGAACAGCGCCGCCTGCCCCTGGCCGACCCCGACACAGAGCGTCGCGAGGCCGTAGCGGCCCCCGCGGCGGCGTAGCTCGTGCACGAGCGAGACGACGAGCCGCGCCCCGCTCATCCCGAGCGGATGCCCGATCGCGATCGCCCCGCCGTTCACGTTCACCTTCGCCGGGTCGAGCCCGAGCTCGCGGACGACGGCGAGGCTTTGCGAGGCGAAGGCCTCGTTCAGCTCGACGAGATCGAGCTCGTCCACGGTCACGCCGGCCCGGTCGAGCAGCTTGCGGACTGCGGGGATCGGCCCGATGCCCATCACGCGCGGGTCGACGCCCGCGACCGAACTGCCGACGAAGCGTGCGAGCGGCTGGGCGCCGAGGGAGCGCGCCTTCTCGGCGCTCGCGACGAGGAGCGCGGCCGCGCCGTCGTTGACGCCGCTCGCGTTGCCCGCGGTGACCGTACCGCCCGCCCGGAACGCAGGCTTGAGCTCGGCGAGCTTCTCGAGGGTGGTGTCCGGTCGTGGATGCTCGTCCGTCTCGACCCCGTCGACGGGGACGAGCTCCTCGGCGAAACGCCCGGCCGCCTGCGCCTCGGCCCAGCGCCGCTGGCTCTCGAGCGCGAAGGCGTCCTGGTCGGCGCGCGTGATCCCGTACTCGGCGGCGACGTTCTCGCCGGTCTCTCCCATCGACTCGAGCGGGAACATCGCCTCCAGCCGAGGGTTCGGGAAGCGCCACCCGAGCGTCGTGTCGTAGACGGTCTGGTTCCCTCGCGGGAACGGCCGCTCGGGCTTCGCGAGCACGAGCGGCGCACGGCTCATCGACTCGACTCCGCCGGCCACGAAGAGCTCGCCGTCGCCTGCCTTCACCGCATGACACGCGGACACGATCGCCGAGAGGCCCGAGGCGCAGAGCCGGTTCACCGTCACGCCGGCCACCTCGTGCGGGAAGCCCGCGAGCAGCGCGGCCATCCGCGCGACGTTGCGATTGTCCTCCCCGGCCTGGTTCGCGCAGCCGAGGTAGACGTCCTCGACCTCGCGCGGCTCCACGCCGGCGCGCTCCACGGCGGCCCTGATCGCGAGCGCCGCGAGATCGTCCGCGCGGATCCCCGAGAGGGCGCCTCCGTACCGCCCGATCGGCGTGCGCACGGCGGAGAGGAGAACGGCCTCGGGCACGGGAGGACTCTACGAAACGAACTCGACCCGCACGGGTCCGG
>JBBILK010000063.1:0-10058 GCA_037444965.1 Actinomycetota bacterium
CGTCGTCGCCCGCTCGATCGACCTGCCGGAGGCCGCCAACCGCACCGTCGAGCTGGGCGGCCCCGAGGCGGTCACGTGGAACGAGCTCTGGGACCGGCTGGCGACCGCGCTCGGCAAGAAGCGTCGCAAGGTGCATCTCCCGGTAGGCTTCCTCCGCGCGCAGGCCGCCGTGCTGGAGAAGCTGCCGAAGCCGCTCGTCACTCGCGACCAGCTGACGATGCTGGAGGCGGGCGACAACGTCTGCGACGAGCAGCCAGCGGCGGCGCTCTTTCGCATCGAGCTCACTCCACTCGACGAGCAGTTGCGCCGCTCGGTCTGAGAACGACGGGGCCGGCGAAGCGGGCCCCGTCGCTGGAAACTCGCCTGGATTTCGTAGGAGCGCTCAGCCCCCTACGCTGGCTAGGCGATTCCCCGTAGGTCTCGGGGACACGCCCCTACGAGCGAGCACCTCCACTGCCCGTACTGTCGCATTCGCTCAAGTCCGGATCACCTCCTTTCCGTGGTACGGCCATCATAGACGCGGGGAAAGGACGGCGGTCAGCTCGAGACCCCGGTCGAGCGGGACGGTCACGCTGACGAGGGTCGGATCGGCCTGCCGCCGGCGGCTGTACCCGGCGAGCGGCTCTGGATGGGAGAGGACGTTGTCGGCGACGACGAGCGCGCCCGGCTCGAGCCGCTCGCGGACGAGCGCGAACAGGCGCTCGTAGTCCTCCTTCTCGGCGTCGATGAAGACGACGTCGAAGACGTCCTCGAGTCCGGTGAGCGCCTCGAGCGCGTCACCCTCGACGAGCTCCGCCCACTCCTCGAGACCCGCCTCCGCGACGTTGCGGCGCCAGGCCTCGCACTTCTCGGGGTCGCGCTCGATCGAGAGGACGCGTCCGCCGAGGATCCGCGCCGCCGCCGCCAGCCAGAGGGTCGAATACCCGCGCCCGCCCCCGATCTCGAGCACGGAGCAGGCCGACTGGGGAGCGACGAGCGCGAACAGGAAGCGCCCGGTCGTGGCCTGGATCGAGCGCGACCGCCGCGATCTCGGCACTCCTGCTTCCCGCTCCCGGCGGTCCTCCTGCTCGAGACGGACGAGCACCGTCCGGACGGCCTCGTCGAGCACGTCAGGGTAGCTCGACCTTGACGACCCCGTCCTCGCTCCAGACCCGGTACGTCGCCACCGGAAGGTAGGCCGGCAGCGTCAGCGGCCGGCCGGAGCAGACGTCGAACTTCGCGCCGTGCCGGGGGCAGACGACGACGCCCTCGTCGGGGTCGAATTCCCCCTCGGCGAGCGGGCCGTCGTCGTGGGAGCAGCGGTCCTCGATCGCGCACAGTTCTCCGTTGACGTTGAAGACGCCGACGGCGAGGTCGCCCGCGCGCACGATCCGCACCTCGCCCGGCGGGAGCTCCTCGGCCGGGCAGACGACGACCTCGGCCATGGTTACGTGATCTCCAGCTCCTCGAAGCCGGCCCAGCCCTCCGGGAGCGGGGTGCCCTTGCTGCGATGAAGGGCGACCTTGAGGACGCCCAGACCGAGCAGGGCGCACTTCAGGCGAGCAGGGTTCTGCACGAGAGGGACGCCCAGCTCCTCGAGCAGCTCCTCCTTCGGCATCGCAGCCACCTCCTGGACGGTGCGCCCCTCGACCAGCTCCGTCAGCATCGACGTCGCTGCCTGGCTGATCGCGCAGCCGCGGCCCTCGAAGCGGATCTCGCGGATCGTCTCGCCGCCGTCGAAGTTGACGGTGATCGAGACCTCGTCGCCGCAGAGGGGGTTCTGCCCCTCGCCCTTCGCGTCGGCAGGATCGAGCGTCCCGTGGTTGCGGGGGTTCTTGTAGTGGTCGAGGATGAGCTCGCGGTACAGGTCTTCCATCACGCGAACGTGGCGTGCACCTTGGCGAGACCCTCGACCAGGCGATCGATCTCCTCCGAGAGGTTGTAGAGGTAGACGCTCGCCCTCGTGGTCGCGCTTAGGCCGTAGTGATCCATCACCGGCTGGGCGCAGTGGTGACCAGCCCGGACGGCCACGCCCTCGAAGTCGAGCAGCTGGGCGACGTCGTGCGGATGGGCGCCTTCGACGTCGAAGGAGATGATCCCGCCGCGCCGCTCGGGCGGCGGGCCGAAGACACGGACGTACGGCAGCTCCGCGAGGCGCGCGAGCGCGTACTCGGTGAGCTCGCGCTCGTAGCGCTCGATCGCCTGGAACCCGACCGCGTTCAGGTAGTCGATCGCCTGCCCGAGCCCGTACGCCTCGGCGATCGGAGGCGTCCCGGCCTCGTACTTGTACGGGAGCTCCGCCCACGTGGTGCGCTCCAGCGTCACCTTGCGGATCATCGAGCCGCCGAGCTCGAACGGCGCCATCCGCTGGAGCAGCTCCTCGCGACCCCAGAGCGCCCCGATCCCGCTCGGCGCGAGCATCTTGTGACCCGTGAAGGCGAGGAAGTCGCAGCCGAGCTCCTGGACGTCGACGGGCCGGTTCGGCACCGCCTGGCAGCCGTCGACGACGACGATCGCGTCGCGCTCGTGCGCCCAGGCGGCGAGCTCCGCGACGGGAACAACCGTCCCGAGCGTGTTCGAGACGAGTGCCGACGCGATCAGCTTCACGCGGCCGAGCTTCTCGATCTCCTCGAGCGCCTCGAGCACGAGCTCGCCGTTCGCGTCGATCGGGATCACGGCGAACCGCGCACCCGTTCGCTTCGCCATGTACTGCCAGGGAACGAAGTTCGAATGGTGCTCGAGCTCGGTCGCCACGGCCACGTCGCCGGGACCGAGGTTGTCGAGCCCCCACGCGTAGGCGACGAGGTTCAGCGCCTCGGTGCCGTTGCGGGTGAAGATCACCTCGCGGGTCGAAGCGGCGCCGAGGAGCGCCCGGACCTTCTCGCGCGCTCCCTCGTAGCCGGCTGTCGAGCGCTCGCCGAGCGTGTAGACCGCGCGGTGGACGTTCGCGTAGGAGGTCTCGTAGAACGTCCGCATCGCGTCGAGCACCTGGCGGGGCTTCTGCGACGAGTTCGCCGAGTCGAGGTAGGCGAGCGTCTTCCCGCAGAACGTCTCCTGGAAGACGGGGAAATCCTCGCGCAGCCGGCGCGCGTCGAGCTCCGGCGATACTGCGATCTCGGTCACAGACTCATGGTACCCGGCCGGGTCGGCCGGGCTCGCGCTCGAGGAGCCTCAGCGCGAACCGATCGTCGGTCAGCCAGAGGCCCGCGATCGCGAGCGCCGAGCCGCCGAGCGAGCAGAGCACGATCGCGGCGCTCGGAGCGGCGAGCTCGAAGAACTCGCGCGTCGACTCGAACCCGAGCACGAGCCAGTAGAGCGCGAAGAGGATCGCGCAGAGCCCGCCCACCGCGGCGGCACGGCGGCGACCGGAGGCCTCGAGCACGAGGATGAAGTAGAGCCCGACGATCACCATCACCGTCACCGCGACCGTGCTCGCCTCGACGGTCGGGAGGTTGATCACCTCGAGCGCGAACAGGTAGCTCGAGACGAGCCCCAGCGCCGCCGCCGTGCCCGCCGGCAGCGCGAAGCGGGTCACGTCGCGGAGGAAGCCCGCCGTGCGCCAGGCGCCGTCGCTCGGCGCGAGCGCGAGGAAGAACGAGGGGATGCCGACGGTCAGCGCCGCGGCGAGCGTCAGGTGACGGGGAAGCAGCGGATAGCTCGTGGGCGAGATCCCGATCGTCAGGATCAGGACCGCCGCGAACGACGACTTCGTCACGAACAGCTTCGTCACCCGCTGCAGGTTGCGGAGCACCTTGCGCCCCTCCTGCACCATCGTCGGCACGGATCCGAACTCGCCGTCGACGAGGACGACGTCGGCGATGCTCTTCGCCATCTGGGTGCCGCCGCCCTGCGCGATCGCGAGCCGGGCCGCCTTGAGCGCCGGCACGTCGTTGACGCCGTCCCCGACCATCGCGACGTAGCGGCCGGCGTCGCGGAGCGCCTCGACGAAGCGGCGCTTCCCCTCGGGCGAGATCCGCCCGACCACGCTCGCCTCGAGCGCGGCCTGGCGAAGCTCGGCCGGATCGGACGGCAGCGAGCCTCCGTCGAGGGCGTGGCCGGCGACGGGGATCCCGACGTCGGCGGCGATGGCGGCCACCGTCTCGGGCGCGTCCCCGGAGATGACCTTGAGCTCGACGCCCTCGTCGAGGAAGAACCGCACCGTCTCACGCGCCTGCGGCCTGAGCCGCTCGGCCAGAACGACGAGCCCGAGCGGCACGAGGTCGGCGGGCGGTCCCGCGTCCGGATCGAGCCCGTCGAACGAGGCGGTCGTCGCTCCGATGGCGAGCACCCGCCGGCCACGCTGCTGCTCCGCCTCGACGCGCTCGCCGAGCCGGCCCAGCCCGAACAGCTCGGGCGCGCCGAGCACGTACCCGGACCCGTCGATCCTGAGGCCGCTCCAGCGCCTCGCCGACGAGAAGGGAACGCTCGCGTCGGCGGTCCGCACGGGAGCGGGGAACGCCTCCGCGAGCGCCTCGATCGTGGCGTTGCGATCGGGAGCGCTCGCCGCGTAGCGGGCAACGGCCGAGCGCACGGCCTCCTCGTCGACTCCCTCGGCCGCGGCCGCGGCGACGACGCGGAGCGTCCCCTCGGTCAGCGTCCCCGTCTTGTCGAGGCAGATCACCTGCACCGAGGCGAGCGACTCGACGGCGTTCAGCTGCTGTGCGAGCGCGCCCCTTCTCGCCATGCGGAGCGCCGCCACCGCGTAGGTCAGGCTCACGAGCAGGATCAGCCCTTCGGGTACGAGGGTCGAGATCGCCGCGACCGACGTCTCGACCGCCTCCTCGCGCACGACGTCGCGCTCGTAGAGCGCGTAGCCGAGGATCGCCCCGAGCGGGATCATCACGCCGACGAGCACGAAGAGCAGCCGGTTCATGGCCCGCTCGAGCGGCGAGCGGGGGTGCCGGAACTCGCGAGCCTGGCCGGCCAGCCGCTCCGCGTAGCTCGCGGGGCCGACCGCGGTCACGGTGAAGAGACCGCTGCCCTCGACCGCGAACGACCCGGAGCGCAGCTCCTCGCCCGGGTCTTTGCCCACGGAGTGGGACTCGCCCGTGAGGATCGACTCGTCGAGCCTGAGCCCGCTCGACTCGTCGAGCACCCCGTCGGCCACGACCTGGTCGCCGGCCTGGACCCGCACGAGGTCTCCCTCGACGAGCTCGCTCGCGTGCACCCGGCGGGCCTCGCCGTCGCGAATCACGGTCGCCTCCGGGGCGACGAGCGCCGCGAGGCGGTCGAGCGCCCGCTTCGCCCGCGCCTCCTGGACGATCCCGATGCTCGCGTTCGCGACGAGGATGCCGAGGAAGAGCGCGTCCCGCCAGTTCCCGAAGGCGAGCGTGACGACGCCGAAGCCGAGCAGCATCAGGTTGAAGACCGTGAAGACGTTCGCGCGGACGATGCTCCGGTACGAGCGGCTCGACGGCGGCGGCTCGATCGGCCCGCGCGCCTCGATCCGGCGCGCTGCCTCGACCTCAGACAGCCCGGTCCGCGGCGTCGGCCGCGCGGCGGAGACGCTCGTCTCGGGCGGCTCGAACGTCTCGGTCACGGACCTGACCGTACCACCCGTCCCCGGGACCGGGTAGGGCGGGAGGGGACGAGCTCTACGCGGCCGGGATACGGGTCTCGAGCGCGCCGGCGACGGCGTCGCGCACCGGCGCGAGCTCGATCCGGTCGAGCACGTCCTGGAAGAAGCCGCGGACGATCAGACGCTCCGCCTCGCCCCGCGAGAGCCCCCGCGCCATGCAGTAGAAGAGCTCGTCCCGGTTCACGGGGCTCGAGGTCGCGCCGTGGGTGCAGCGGACGTCGTTCGCGAGGATCTCGAGACCGGGGATCGAGTCGGCGTGCGCCCGCTCCGAGAGGATCAGGTTCCTGTTCTCCTGGTAGGCGTTCGTCCGCTGCGCCTCGGGCTCGACCCGGATCATCCCTCGCCAGACTGCGGTCGCGTCGTCCCGGAGCGCCCCCTTGAAGGCGAAATCCGAGGTCGTGTGCGGCGCCGCGTGCTCCTGGAAGGTGTCGAAGTCGAGGTGCTGAGCCCCGTCGGCGAAGTACGCGCCGGTCACGCGGGAGGTTGCTCCCTGGCCGGCGAGGTCGTTCTCGATCCGCACCTTCCCCTTCTTCGAGCCGAAGCCGCCCGCGACCCAGTCGAGCTCGGCGTCGCGGCCCACGCGGGCGCGGTGGGACGCGAAGTGCCAGGTCTCGCGGGAGAGGTTCTGGATCGAGACGTACTCGAGCCTCGCAGCCTGGCCGACGAAGAGCTCGACGGCCGCGTTCGTGTAGGCCGGCAGGTCGGGGGACTCCGACGCGTACTCCTCGACGAGCGAGAAGCGGCTCTCCTCCTCGGCGACGACGAGCAAGCGCCAGAAGAGCGCGCCGCCGGCGACCGAGCTCGAGACGCGGACGTAGAGCGGCCGCTCGAGCTCGACGCCTTTTGGGACCTGGACGAGCAGACCGTGCCTCCAGAGGGCCGCGTTCTGCGCCGTGAACTTGTCGCCGGCACCGACGAGCGTTCCGAGGAGCTCGTGGTCCTCGAGCGGCGCGAACGTGATCCCGTCCGGCGCGTCGACGATCTCGATCCCGCCCTCGCCGGCGAACGCCGTGCCGGAGGACTCGAGCTCGAGCAGCGAGGAAGGACGAGACGGGATGCCGTCGGCGCTCGCGTGGTAGGCGTCCGGGTCGAAGCCGGCGAGATCGGTGAACCGCCAGTGCTCGTCCTTCGTCGTCGGCAGCTCGAGCCGGCGGTACTGCTCGAGGAGGTCATTCCGGGCGATGGTCATGCTCGTCACTCGCCTAGGCTCCGTCGGCACTAGCCGACGGAGCCCTCCATCTGCAGCTGGATCAGCCGGTTCAGCTCGACCGCGTACTCGAGCGGCAGCTCCTTCGTGATCGGCTCGACGAAGCCGGACACGATCATCGCGCTCGCCTCGTCCTCGGAGAGCCCCCGGCTCATCAGGTAGAAGAGCTGCTCCTCGCCGATCTTCGACACCGTCGCTTCGTGCTCCGTGTAGACGTCCTTGTTCTCGTCGACACGGATGTACGGGTAGGTGTCGGAACGCGACTCCTCGTCGAGGATGAGCGCGTCGCAGACGACCTTCGATTTCGCACCGTGAGCGCCCTTCGCGACCTCGAGCAGGCCGCGGTAGCCGGCCCGGCCGCCGTTCTTCGAGATCGACTTCGACGTGATCACGGAGGACGTGTCGGGCGCGACGTGCACACACTTGCCGCCCGCGTCCTGGTGCTGGCCCTTCCCCGCGAAGGCGATCGAGAGCACCTCGCCGTGCGCGCCGCGGCCCATCAGCCAGATCGCGGGGTACTTCATCGTCACCTTCGAGCCGAGGTTGCCGTCGACCCACTCCATCGTCGCCTCCTCCTCGGCGACGGCGCGCTTCGTGACGAGGTTGTAGACGTTCGTCGACCAGTTCTGGATCGTCGTGTAGCGGCAGCGGGCGCCCTTCTTGACGATGATCTCGACGACGGCCGAGTGGAGCGAGTCGGTCGAGTAGATCGGAGCGGTGCAGCCCTCGACGTAGTGCACGTAGGCGCCCTCGTCGACGATGATCAGCGTCCGCTCGAACTGCCCCATGTTCTCCGCGTTGATCCGGAAGTACGCCTGCAGCGGCATCTCGACCTTGACGCCGGGCGGGACGTAGATGAACGAGCCGCCCGACCAGACCGCCGAGTTGAGCGCGGCGAACTTGTTGTCGTTCTGCGGGATGACGGTGCCGAAGTACTGCTTGACGAGGTCCTCGTGCTCGCGCAGGCCCGAGTCCATGTCGAGGAAGACGACGCCCTGCCGCTCCAGCTCCGCCTGGAGCTTGTGGTAGACGACCTCGGACTCGTACTGGGCGCCCACTCCGGCGAGGTACTTCTTCTCCGCCTCCGGGATGCCGAGCCGGTCCCAGGTCTGCTTGATATCGGCGGGCAGGTCGTCCCAGGACTGCGCCTGCTTCTCGGTCGGCTTGAGGTAGTAGTAGATGTTCTCGAAGTCGATCTCCGACAGGTCGGCTCCCCAGCCCGGCAGCGGCCGGGCGCCGAAGTACTCGAGCGACTTGAGCCGGAACTTCCGCATCCACTCCGGCTCGTTCTTGTGCGCCGAGATCTCCTCGACGACCGCTGCGTCGAGTCCCCGGCGCGACTTGAAGACGTAGTGCTCGGGATCGTGGAAGCCGTACTTCAGCTCGTAGTCGCTCCCGATCCCGGCGACGATCTCGGTCTCGGACGAGCTCACAGCGACTCACCTCCGGCGACAGCCTCGGGAACGAACGCGTCGTAGCCCTCGGCTTCGAGCTTGTGGGCGAGCTCGGGGCCGCCGCTCTCAACGATGCGGCCGTCCACGAAGACGTGAACGTGGTCCGGCTCGATGTAGTTGAGGATCCGCTGGTAGTGGGTGATCACGAGCGCTCCCATCTCGGGGCCGACGAGCTCCCGCACCCCGGCGGCGACGATCTTGAGGGCGTCGATGTCGAGACCGGAGTCCGTCTCGTCGAGGACGGCGATGCGCGGCTTCAGCATCGCCATCTGGAGAATCTCGACCCGCTTCTTCTCCCCGCCCGAGAACCCCTCGTTCAGGTAGCGGGCCATCATCTCGCGCGGAACCTTGAGACGATCCATCGCCTCGGTCAGCTGACGCCGGAACTCGGCGATCGAGATCGGGTCGTCCTCGCCGCCGGCCTTCGCCTTGCGCACGGCGTTGACGGCGGAACGCAGGAAGTTCGTCACCGTCACGCCCGGGACGGCGTGCGGGTACTGGAAGGCGAGGAAGAGGCCCCGCTGCGCGCGCTCGTCGGCCTCGAGCTCGACGAGGTTCTCGCCCTCGAGCAGGATCTCGCCCTCGCTGATCTCGTACGCGGGATGGCCCATCAACGCGTAGGCGAGCGTGCTCTTGCCGGAGCCGTTCGGCCCCATGATCGCGTGGACCTCGTTCGTGTCGATCGCGAGGTCGACGCCCTTGACGATCTCGGTCCCGTCCTCGAGCGCGACGTGCAGGTTCTTGATCTCTAGCAGTGGCAACGTGGTCTCTCCGCCTCGGTATCGTTCATGGACAGCGCACTTGTTTTTTACCATTCAGGGTGGATAAAATCAATCGGGAACCGGAATGAGAGCGCTCACGAGACTGGATTCGCCCGAGCGGGCACCGATGCCAGCGGCGCGCGAGGCCTTGCTGCACCGTGCACTCAGCGATCCGAGCCGTGTCCGGATCCTCGAGGCGCTGCGCGCGAGCGACGAGCCTCTCGACGCGACGCAGCTCGGGGAAGCGGTGGGCCTGCACGCGAACACGGTTCGCTCTCATCTCCGCGTCCTCGCCGAGGCACGCCTCGTGTCGGCGGCGACGGAGGAGCGCCACCGGCCCGGCCGGCCGCGACTCGTCTACGCGGCGACGCCGGCACAGAGCCCTGTCGAGCAGCCGGCCGGCTACCGTCTGCTCGCGGAGATCCTCGCCAGCTACCTCGCGAGCTCGGGAGAGGACTCGACCGAGCGTGCCGAGCAGGCCGGTCGTGCGTGGGGCCGGTACCTCGTCGACCGGCGGCCGCCCTTCGCCGCCTCGTCTGCCGAGGAGGACGTCGAGGCGGTCGTCCGACTGCTCGAGGAGTTCGGCTTCGACCCGAGGCTCGAGTCGGCCGAGCAGGGCCACACGGTGCTCATGCAGCACTGCCCGTTCGGCGAGGTCGCCGACTCCTACCGGAAGATCGTGTGCTCGGTCCACCTCGGCCTGATCCAGGGCGCGCTGGCCGAGCTCGGGGCCCACGTCGAAGCCGACGAGTTGAAGCCATTCGCCCGCCCCGGCGTCTGCGAAGCGCATCTCGAGCAGGTCGGCGCCGGGCGCGCCGGCTGAGACGGCCGGCACCCGGGACGGCCGCGGCGCTTAACGCAGGCTTAACCTTCGCGTCCGCGCGGTGCTTCCGTCGGGCCGAGAAAACCCTGCTATTCTCGGCCCATGGGCAACATCAGCATCTGGGAGATCCTCCTTCTGCTCCTCGTCCTGCTCCTCGTCTTCGGGCCGAAACGCCTCCCGGAGATGGGCCGCTCGCTCGGCCGCGGTATGCGCGAGTTCAAAGACTCGATCACGGGCAAGGCGAAGGACGAGGATG
>JBBILK010000064.1:0-520 GCA_037444965.1 Actinomycetota bacterium
AGCGTCGCTCTCGGCGTCGACGGGATGCGGATCGGGCGTCTTCGTGCCGGGCACGGGCATCCACCTGAACAACATGCTCGGAGAAGCCGACCTCAATCCACCCGGTGCGCCCCACCGGCCCGGCCGGCGGCTGACGAGCATGATGGCGCCGTCGATCCTGCTGCTCGACGGGCGTCCCTCGCTGGTGATCGGCAGCGCCGGCTCCGAGCGGCTGCGCGGAGCGATCGTCCAGACCGTGGTCAACGTCGTCGACCACGGACTCCCGCTCGAGGAGGCGATCGAGCGTCCGCGCGTCCACCTCGACGGGGACGAGCTCCATTGCGAGGGCGGTATCGATCCCGGCGAGGCCGGCCGCCTCGCGTCGCTCGGCTTCGGCGTCGTCTGCTGGCCGGGCAGCGACCGCAACCTCTACTTCGGCGGCGTCTCCGCGGTTGCCGTCCGCGGCGACGGGAGCCTCGAAGCGGCCGGCGACCCGCGCCGCGGCGGTCACGGCGTCGTCGTGCCGGAGCCATGACGGTTC
>JBBILK010000064.1:532-8215 GCA_037444965.1 Actinomycetota bacterium
GCGGGCCGAGCCCAGGGACGCGAAGGCCCTCGTCGAGCTCGCGCAGGCCGTCGCCTCCGAGCCGCAGGGCTGGCTGATCACCGAGGGCGAGTGGCGGAGCGTGGGGGAGGAGCGGCGCTACCTGAGGGCGATCAGGCGCTCGCTTCATGTCGCCGTCCTCGTCGCGGAAGGCGAGTCCGGCGTGGTCGGGCGCCTGTCGATCACGCGCGACCCCCACCCGGCCTGCGCCCACGTCGCGGACGTCGGTCTGATGGTCGCGCGGGCGGAGCGGCGGCGAGGCATCGGCAGCGCGCTGCTCGCCGCCGCGGAAGGCTGGGCCGGCGAAGCCGGCGTCACGAAGCTCGAGCTCCACGTCTTCCCCCACAACGCCGCCGCCCTCGCGCTCTACGAGCGGGCGGGCTACAGGCGGGAGGGCTACCGGGCGAGGCACTTCCGCCGCGGTCGTGAGCTCGTTGACGCGATTCTGATGGCCAAGGAGCTCGACTGAGTTTGCGGAATTGGCTCGATGCTCTATCCAACTTGCCACGGCCGCCGGGCTCCGTCGGCCGCGCCCGGCATTCTTTCGCGCATGAGCACGAGCGAGCAGAAGCCCGGCCTGCTGAAACGCCTCTGGCTCTGGCTGAGGAAGGGCTGGACCGGCTAGCCTGATCCCGGAAGGGATGCAGGAACACCCCGAGACCGGCCGAGGTGCGATCGCTCTCGGCGAGCTCGAGCTCGCCGTCGAGGAAGAGCTCTGGACCGACGATTCCGGCGTTGACTACGCCGGCTGGTTCTGCGTCAGCACCGATCCGTTTCCCTGTCCGGCCGCGGGCTGCTCCTTCGTGGCCGAGTTCATGACCGCGACGCACCTGATCCTCGTCTGGGAGGAGCGCGACGATCCCAACCTGCTCCGCCATGCACAGCGGGCGAAGGAGGTGGGCCGGAACCCGCGGGTGGTCGAGTACGAGCCCGCGTTCGGCCCCAGCGCCTCCTACTACCTCTGGGAGGCGGCGGGCCGCCCCGTGCACGGCGTCAAGCGCGTGTGAGGATCAGCCCGGCGGCTCGACGCGCCCGTTGCCCTGGGCGCGCTCGCGGGCCGTCCGGGTGAAGCGAAAGAGCTCACGGGCCCTGCCGAGGAGGCGGGTCAGCCGGACGACCCGCTCGCGCTCCGACGCGAGCTCGAGCAGCTCTTGCTTCGCGTCGGGTCCGAAGTCGACGCGAGCGCCGATCCAGTACGCGAGTCCCGCCGTCCCGGGCTCGGGCTCCTCGGGCTCGACCTCGACCGCGGCCGCGAGCCGGCGGAACGCGGCGAGGCAGCGCTCGACCTGGTCGCTCGTGGGCTCACCCGGCTCGTCCTCGAGCACCGTGATGCGGGCCGTGTCGAACGAGCGGCCTCCCGTCTCCTCGATCACGCGGAAGCGCTCCCGCCCCTCGACGAGGATGTCGAGGCGGCCGTCGTCGAAGCGCTTCAGCACGTCGACGACCGCGGCGGTCGTGCCGATCGCCCGGCGGCCGTCCTCGTCGGAGAGCACGAGCCCGAACTCCTCTCCCTGGGCCAGGCACTCGCCGATCAGCTCCCGGTAGCGGGGCTCGAAGATGTGCAGCGGAATCCGCTCTCCGGGCAGGAGGACGATGCCGAGCGGGAAGAGGCCGATCTCACGCACGGCGGAAGAGTAAGGTGCCGTGGATGGATACCGCGTCGCTCGCCAGGATCGCCGACTCGTTCTTCCGCCCCTCGATCGCGGGGATCGTTCCCTACGAGCCCGGCAAGCCGGTCGAGGAGGTGCAGCGGGAGCTCGGGCTCGAGCGGGTGGTCAAGCTGGCATCGAACGAGGGGCCGTTCGGCCCCTTCCCCGCCGCTCTCGAGGCGCTCGCCCGCGGCGTCCCCGAGCTCAACCGCTACCCGGACGGCGGCTTCTACCGCCTGCGGCGGAGGCTCGCCGAGCGTCACGGTGTCGGCCCCGAGAACGTCGCGCCCGCCGGCGGTGCCGACGGCGTCGTCGCCCTCCTCTCCCTCGTGTGCCTCGACCACGGAGACGAGGTCGTCTGCGCCTGGCCGTCGTTCCCGAGCTACGTGATCGACGCGCTCAAGCTCGGAGCCGTCGTGCGGCGCGTCCCGCTCGTCGATCACACGCACGACCTCGACGCGCTGCTCGCAGCCGTCACCGAGCGGACGAAGCTCGTCTACATCTGCAATCCGAACAACCCGACGTCGACGATGGTCGACCGAGCCGCGATCGACAGGTACTTCGAGCGCGTTCCCGAGCACGTGCTGACCGTGATCGACGAGGCCTACTCGGAGTACATCGACGACCCCGAGTACCCGGACGGGATCGAGGAGTACGTCAAGCGGGGCCGTCGGGCGTTCGTGCTGCGCACCTTCTCGAAGATCTACGGGCTCGCCGGGCTCAGGATCGGCTACGGCGTGGGGCCGGCCGAGCTCGTCACGGCGATCCGCAAGGTGCAGAACCCGTTCGACGTCACCCAGCCGGCGCAGGATGCGGCGCTCGCGAGTCTCGACGACGAGGCCGAGGTCGAGCGCCGCCGCCGTACCAACACGGAGGGGCGGGAGCAGCTCGTCCGGGGCCTGACCGGGCTCGGTCTCGAGCTCGCGCCACACCCGGTCGGGAACTTCGTCTACGCGGAGACGGGACGGGAGGACGCGCGGCCGCTCTTCGAGGCGCTCCTCCGCGAAGGCGTGATCGTCCGCCCGCTCTCGGGCTTCGGCGCCCCCGGGGCGATCAGAGTCACCGTCGGCACCCACGACGAGAACGAGACGTTCCTGCAGGCGCTCGCCGGAGTCCTGGCCGCGACGCCGAGCGGGAGCGGCAGCCCGAGCTGATAGCGTTCGCCCGTGGCTCCGAGGGCCAGCGGCGGGCGTCTGGGGCTCCTCCGCAGGGCCTCCGACTTCCGGCTGCTCTTCCTCGCCACGCTCGCCTCCTCCGTCGGCACGTGGCTCGCGCTCGTCGCGCTCGTCGTCGACGTCTACGACCGGACCGGCAGCGCTTCGTGGGTGAGCGCGCTGCTCGTCGTCGAGTTCGCGCCCATCGTCGTGATCGGGCTGCTGATCGGCCCCCTGATCGACCGGCTGCCCCGCCGCGCAGTGCTCGTCGCCGCCGATCTCGCGCGGGCTGCCGTCTTCTGTGCTCTTCCGTTTGCAACAAGTAGTTTGCAGATTATCCTTCTTGCTCTTATTGCGGGCGTCGCGACGAGCTTCTTCCAGCCGGCCGTGTACGCCGGCCTCCCGAACCTCGTCGACGAGGAGGAGCTGCCGAGCGCGAACGGTTTGCTGCAGGGCGCCACGAACCTCACCGCCGCGGCCGGGCCGGTGCTGGGCGGGCTGCTCGTCGCCTGGACGAGCCCCGTGCCCGCGTACTGGTTCAACGCGGCCAGCTTCGTGCTCTCGGCGACGCTCGTCTACGCGATCCGGCGAGGCCTCGAGCAGGGCGAGCCGGAGAGCCGCGGCCACTGGCGCGACCTCGTCGACGGCCTCGCGCTCCTGCGGACGTCGCGCGCGCTGCGCGCCGTCGTCGTCACGTGGTGCGTCTTCATGGTCGCGTCCGCGGGCGTGAGCGTCGCGGAGATCGTCCTCGCGAAGGACGTGTTCGGCGCCGGCGATGCGGGCTACGGTCTCATGCTGTCGGCGATGGGCGTCGGCCTCGTGCTCGGAAGCCTCTGGGCTGCCGAGTGGGTCGACCAGCACGGCGTTCGCGCTCCCTACGTCGGCTCGATCGCGCTGATGGCAGCGGGCATCGCCGGCGTGGCGGCCGCACCGAACGTCTGGGTGGCCGCGGGCCTGCTCGTCCTCGCGGGGCTCGGGAACGGGGTCGCGCTCGTGTGCAACGCGATCCTGATCCAGCGCGGCGTCGCCGACCGGGCGCGAGGGCGGGCCTTCACGGTGGCGATGAGCCTCAGCTACGCCGCGCTCGGAGTCGGGATGATCGCGGCCGGCCCGCTCACCGACGCCGTCGGTGCCCGCGAGGTCTGGGCGATCGCCGCCGCGATCCTCGGCGTGGCCGGCGTGACGGCGCTCGCGCTGACGCGCGGCCTGACGGCCCGTGCCGAGACCGCGACCGCCGAGCCGGCCGTTCCGTCCTGATGCCGCGCGTGTTCTCGCTCGAGGCCCTGGTGGCGGGCGTGCAGGCCGGCGACCGACTGGCCGTCGCGCGCGCGATCTCGCTCGTCGAGGACGGCGACCCGCGGGCCTACGAGCTCGTCCGCAGCGTCTACGCGGGCACGGGCCGGGCGTCCTCGATCGGCGTGACGGGACCGCCGGGGGTCGGGAAGTCGACCCTGATCGGCACCCTGATCACGCGCGTCCGGCGGGAGGGCTCGAGCGTGGGCGTCATCTCCGTCGACCCGTCCAGCCCCTTCTCGCACGGAGCGGTGCTCGGGGACCGCATTCGCCTGACCGAGCACTTCCTCGATCCGGGCGTGTTCATCCGGTCGATGGCGACCCGCGGCCACCTCGGCGGGATCGCCGAGGCGACGCTGCAGGCCGCGCTCGTCCTCGACGCCTCCGGGCGCGACGTGCTCTTCCTGGAGACGGTCGGGATCGGCCAGAGCGAGATCGAGATCGCCCAGGTCGCCGACACGGTGCTGCTCGTGCTGATGCCCGGGTCGGGCGACTCGGTGCAGGCGCTGAAGGCGGGGATCATGGAGATCCCGGACGTGATCGCGATCAACAAGCGAGACCACCCGCAGGCGAGGACGATGCTGAACGAGGTGCGTGCCATGCTCGCGCTCGGGGGCCCGCGCGACTGGGAGCCGCCGATCGTGCTCACGGAGGCGTTGCGTGACGAGGGCGTCGACGAGCTCTGGGCGGCGATCGGTCGCCACCGAGCGTTCCTCGCCGAGAGCGGGCGGCTCGAGGAGCGCCGCCGCCGGAGCCTCTCCGCGGAGGTGTTCGCCCTCGCCAGCGGACGTGCCAAGGCGCACCTCGAGCGCGAGGTGGAGGACGACCCCGAGCTCCGGCGGCTCCTCGACCTGGTCGAGCGGCGCGAGCTCGACCCGCTCACGGCCGTGCGCGAGATCCTCGAGCGCGTGTTCCGGATCGGACCGGATGGGCAGCCCGCCGGCCCTCGCTGAGATCGAGACCGCCAGGCGGCGGCTGGCCGGAATCGCCCGGATCACGCCGGTCCACCGCTCGGAGACGATCGGCCTGCTCGCCGGTCGCCCGGTGTGGCTGAAGGTGGAGACGCTCCAGCGCACGGGCTCGTTCAAGGTGCGGGGTGCGGTCAACCGGATCGCGCAGCTCTCGGGCGCCGAGCGGCGGGCAGGGGTGTTCGCCGCGAGCGCCGGGAATCACGGGCAGGCCGTCGCGTGGGCGGCACGCGAGGCGGGTCTCCGAGCCACGGTGTTCATGCCGGTCGACGCGGCGCTCGCGAAGATCGACGCGACGCGCGGCTACGGCGCGGAGGTCGTGCTCACCGGCGAGCTGCTCGACGACTCGATCGCCGCCGCCCGCGAGCGCGCCGCGGCGACCGGGGCGGTGATCCTGCACCCCTTCGACGACCCGGCCGTGGTCGCGGGGCAAGGTACGCTCGGGATCGAGCTCGACGAGCAGCTGGAGGACGTCGAGTACGTGGTGATCCCGGTCGGCGGCGGCGGGCTGGCGTCCGGGATCGCGCTCGCGCTGCGCGAGCTCCGGCCGGGCGTCCGCCTCGTCGGCGTCCAGGCCGAGCGCTGCGCGCCGCTCGCGGGGAAGGCGGTCGTCGGGCCGACGATCGCCGACGGCATCGCCGTCAAGGAGCCAGGCGCGCTCACGAAGCCGATCCTCGACGAGCTGCTCGACCGGGTCGTGACCGTCTCCGACGAGGAGATCGCCAGGGCGATCGTGCTCTTGCTCGAGCGCGCGAAGCTCGTCGTCGAGGGCGCCGGCGCCGCGAGCGTGGCGGCTGTGCTCGCAGGCCGCGTCCCCGGCGAGGGGCCCGTCTGCTGCGTCCTCTCGGGCGGCAACATCGACCCGACGATGCTGATCCAGGTCGCCCGCTTCGGCCTCACCCAGGCCAGCCGCTACCTCGTCGTCCGCACCCGGGTGCCCGACCGGCCGGGGCAGCTCGGCGCTCTCCTGACGAGGCTCGCCGCGGCCGGTGCGAACGTCGTCGAGGTCCAGCACCGCCGCGAGGGAGTCGACATCGCCGTCTGGGAGACCGAGATCGACCTCACGCTGCTCACCCGGGACGAGGCGCACTGCCTCGAGCTGCTCGAGCTGATGGAGAGCTCGGGCTACCCGACCGAGCGCGTGCGCTGAGCGCCGTGGACCCGGAAGCCCCGCTGCGGCGCGACGTCCGCCTGCTCGGGGAGCTGCTCGGACGGGTGCTCGTCGAGCAGGAAGGCCCCGAGCTGATCGAGGCCGAGGAGCGAATCCGCCTGCTCTCCCGCGACGTCCGGGCCGCCGGTGACGAGGACCGGCGAGCCGAGCTGGCCCGGGAGCTCCGCGCTCTCCCGGTCGCGCGCCAGGCGCAGGTCCTGCGCGCGTTCGGCCTCTACTTCCAGCTCGCCAACATCGCCGAGCAGCATCACCGGCTCCGTCGCCGGCGCGCCTACGAGCGAGAGCGGCAGGCACCCCGCGAGTCGCTGGCCGAGGCGTTCGAGCGGCTCGAAGCCAGCGGCGTTCCGGCGGCGGAGCTCGCGACCGAGGCGGCTCACGTCTCCCTCGAGCTCGTCCTCACCGCGCACCCCACCGAGGCCGCGCGGCGAGGCACGCTCGCCGCTCACCTGCGGCTCGCCGAGCTCCTCGAGGCTCACGACCGGGGCGAGCCGGTCGAGGCCGCGCTGGCCGAGGAGGTGACGGTGCTCTGGCAGTCGGACGAGGTGCGCTCCCGGCGGCCCGGAGTCGGCGACGAGATCCGGAGCGGCCTCTGGTTCTTCGAGCAGAGCCTGCTCGACGCGGCGGAGCGCGTGCTCGCCCGGTACCGGCGGCAGCTTCCCTCGTCGCCGTGCCCGCTCGCGTTCGGAAGCTGGATTGGCGGCGACATGGACGGAAACCCGGCCGCCGGGCCGGAGACGATCGCGGAGGCGCTGGAGCAGGCGCGGGCGCTCGTCCTCGCCCGGTACCGCGACGAGGTGCGCGAGCTCGCCCGGGCGCTCGCCGTCTCGAGCCGTCTCGTGTCCGTCTTGCCCGAGCTCGAGTCCTCGCTCCGGGCGGACGAGGCAGCGCTGCCCCGCTACCTCGCGGAGATCGGCCGCCAGAACGCCGACGAGCCGTACCGGCGCAAGCTCTCGTTCGTCTGGCGGCGGCTCGGGAACACGATCGAGGACGGCGGTGAGCCTGGCTACGTCTCGGCCGCGGCCTTCCGGGCCGACCTCGACCTCCTCGACCGTAGCCTGCGAGAGAACCGCGGCGGCCGGATCGCGGACGGCCGGCTCGCGGCCCTGCGCCGCCGCGCCGAAGTGTTCGGATTCCACCTCGCCAAGCTGGACGTGCGCCTCCACGCCGACGAGCTGCGAGCGGGCTCGGAGCGGGTCGGTGAGGTCTTCCGGGCCGTCGAGCGGCTCCGGAAGCGGCACGGCCCCGAGGCCCTGGACACCGTGATCGTCTCCGGAACCGCCGCGGCGGCCGACGTGCTCCGCGTCTTCGACTTCACCGACGAGCCGCTCTCGGTCGTGCCGCTGTTCGAGACGATCGCCGACCTGCGGGCGGCACCGCGGATCCTGGAGGAGCTCCTCGACGATCCCCGGGTGGCGCGGAACGAGCGGCTC
>JBBILK010000064.1:8286-8594 GCA_037444965.1 Actinomycetota bacterium
GGCCTCGCGCCTCTCGGTATTCGAGGGCGGCTTCCGCGCCGAGGCCGCCGAGCGACGGGGACTGGAGCTCACGATCTTCCACGGCCGCGGCGGCACGGCGGGCCGGGGCGGCGGGCCCACCCACGCGGCGATCCTGGCGCAGCCGCCGGGCCAGCCGCCGGGGCGCCTCAAGCTGACGGAGCAGGGCGAGGCGGTCTCGTTCAAGTACGGGCTGCCCGGTCTCGCCGAGCGGAACCTCGAGGCGGCGCTCGCGGCGACGCTCCTGTCGGCCTTCCCCGCGGTGGCCGGCGCGCAGGCACCGGCCGGCG
>JBBILK010000064.1:8604-10036 GCA_037444965.1 Actinomycetota bacterium
CAGCTTGTGCACCTGACACCTCTGTTTGAGGCCTACGCCGCCTACCGAGCCCTCGTCGAGGATGAAGCCTTCGTCTCCTTCTTCCGCGCGTTCACTCCCGTCGACGAGCTCGCCTTGCTCAACATCGGCTCGCGGCCGGCCCGCCGGCCGGAGGGGCGTGAGTACCTGCGCTCGCTCCGGGCGATTCCGTGGGTCTTCGCCTGGACGCAGAACCGCTGCCTGCTGCCGGCCTGGTACGGCTGCGGAACGGCCTTCCAGGCGGCGGAGCTCGCCGACCTGCGCCGCCTCTACCGGGAGTGGGCGTTCTTCCGCTCGCTCGTCGAGAACCTCGAGATGACGCTGGCCAAGTCGAGCCTCGAGATCGCCCGCGGCTACCTCGACCTCGTCGCCGACGCGCGCCTCTTCGGATCCATCGCCGACGAGCACGCCCGGACGCTGGAGAGCGTGCTCGCGATCGTCGAGGCGGTCGAGCTGCTCGACCGACACCCGGTCGTCCAGCGCTCGATCCGGCTTCGCAATCCCTACGTCGACCCGATGAACGCGATCCAGGTGGAGCTGCTACGCCGTCACCGTGCGGGCGACGAGACGGCGACGCAGCCGCTCCTCCGCTCGATCGCGGGGATCGCAGCGGCGCTGCGGAACACCGGCTAGAGGCCGAGGTGCCGGGCGATCACGAGCCGCTGGATCTCGTTCGTCCCCTCGCCGATCTCGAGCACCTTCTGGTCGCGGTAGAAGCGCGCGATCGCCGACTCCTCCATGTAGCCGTAGCCGCCGTGGAGCTCGAGCGCCTCGCTCGCGACGCGGTGCGACATCTCGCCCGTGTAGAGCTTCGCCTGCGCCGCGGCGAGCGCGTACGGGCGGCCCTGGTCTTTCAGCCAGGCGGCGCGGTACACGAGCGCACGGCCCGCCTCGATCTCGGTCGCCATGTCCGCGAGCTTGAACTGCACCGCCTGGAAGCGGGCGATCGGACGCCCGAACTGCTCTCGCGTCCTCGCGTAGGCGAGCGCCTGCTCGTACGCTCCCTGGGCGAGGCCGACCGCGAGGGCGGCGACCGAGATGCGGCCGCCGTCGAGGATCTCGAGGAACTGGCGGAAGCCGGCTCCGCGCTCGCCGAGCAGGCTGTCCTCCGGGACGGCGCAGTCGCGGAACGAGAGCTCGCGCGTATCGGACGCGCGCCAGCCGAGCTTGCGGAGCGGCGCCGAGATCACGTAGCCGGGGGTGCCGTTCGGGACGATCAGGTTCGAGATCTCCGGCTCGCCCGTACGAGCGGTGATCGTCACGCAGGCCGTGATGTCCGTGCCGGCGTTGGTGATGAAGATCTTCGAGCCGTCGATCACCCACTTCCCGTCACGCAGCTCCGCGCGCGTTCGGCTCGCGCCCGCGTCGGAGCCCGCGCCGGGCTCGGTCAGGCCGATGGCGATCAGCTCGCCGG
>JBBILK010000065.1:0-1343 GCA_037444965.1 Actinomycetota bacterium
TACCGCTCCTGCGCTCCGCCGCGGGCGATCCGGAAGCCGGTGATGACCTCGTCGAAGACGAGCAGAGCGCCGGACGCGTCGCAGAGCGCACGCAACGCCTCGAGGAACCCCGGCTCGGGCGGGACGACGCCCATGTTGCCGGCGACCGGCTCGACCAGGATCGCGGCCAGCCCTTCCCCGTAGCGCTCGACGGCCGCCGCGGCAGCGTCGACGTCGTTGAACGGACAGACGACCGTGTCGGCGGTGGCGGTGGTGGGGACGCCCGGCGTCGACGGGATTCCGAGCGTGGCGAGCCCGGAGCCGGCGCTCGCGAGCAGCGCGTCGACGTGGCCGTGGTAGCAGCCGGCGAACTTCAGCACGCGGTCGCGCCTCGTCGCGCCGCGGGCGAGCCGCACGGCCGACATCGCCGCTTCCGTCCCGGAGGAGACGAGCCGGACCATCTCGACCGACGGCACGGCGTCGGCGATCTCCGCCGCGAGCGCCACCTCTCGCTCGGTCGGGGCTCCGAAGGTCGTCCCGTCGGCGGCTGCTTGCTGGACGGCGGCCACGATCTCGGGGTCGGCGTGGCCGAAGACGAGCGGGCCCCAGGAGAGCACCCAGTCGACGTAGCGGTTGCCGTCCTCGTCCTCGACGTACGCTCCCTCGCCGCGCCGAACGAAGAGCGGGGCCTCGAGGCCGACGGCCTTCATGGCTCGCACCGGCGAGTTGACGCCGCCGGGGATCAGCTTCCTCGCGCTGCGGTAGAGATCGGCGCTGCGGGCACCGACGCCCGTCACAGCCACCCGGCGACCTCTTTGGCCCAGTACGTGAAGATGATGTCGGCGCCGGCCCGGCGGATCGCGGTCAGGCTCTCGAGCGCGGCCCGCCGCTCCTCGAGCCAGCCGGCTGCGGCCGCGGACTTGACCATCGCGTACTCGCCGCTCACGTTGTAGGCCGCGATCGGGAGATCGAAGCGTTCCCGGGCCGCCCGGATCACGTCGAGGTACGGGAGCGCCGGCTTGACCATGATCACGTCCGCGCCTTCGGCGACGTCGAGCTCGCACTCGCGCAGCGCCTCGCGGAGGTTCGCCGGGTCCATCTGGTAGCTGCGCCGGTCGCCGAAGGCCGGCGCCGACTCCGCGACTTCCCGGAAGGGCCCGTAGAAGGCGGAGGCGAACTTCGCCGCGTAGGCGATGATCGGAGTGCTCTCGAACCCCTCGCTGTCGAGGGCGCCACGGATCGCGCCCACCCTGCCGTCCATCATGTCGCTCGGAGCGACGACGTCGGCGCCGGCCTCGACATGGCTGACCGCCGTCTTCGCGAGCAGCTCGAGCGAGAGGTCGTTGAGGATCTCCCCGTCTCGG
>JBBILK010000065.1:1353-10033 GCA_037444965.1 Actinomycetota bacterium
AGGCAGACGTCGGTGATCAGGACGAGGCCCGGCACTCGCTCGCGAAGCGCACGGAGCGCGCGCTGAACGATGCCTTCGTCGTCGTAGGCTCCGCTCGCCGCCTCGTCCTTCTCCTCCGGGATGCCGAACAGGAGCAGCGCCGGAATGCCGAGCCGGGCAGCCTCCTCGGCCTCGTCGCAGAGCAGATCGACCGAGTAGCGAGCGATGCCGGGCAACCCTTCGAGGGGCTCCTCCACTCCCTCGCCCGGACAGACGAAGAGCGGGTAGACGAGGTCGCCGAGGTCGAGCTTCGTCTCACGGACGAGCGAGCGAAGCGCGTCGGTTCGGCGTAGCCGCCGCAGGCGGGTGACCGGGAACGTCGTCACGTCAGCAATCTTCGCACGGATAGCCAGGCTGCGCCGCCGTAGACGGCGCCAAGGCCGACGAGCCAGCCGCCCTCGCGGGCGAGCGTCCCGGCGGGATCCGTGTCGCCGAGCGCGGATGCGAAGAACTGGGCGGCGTGGGTGAACGGGAGCGCGTCGCTGATCCAGCCTGCCGCGGGCACCGCCCCCGTCGGCACGAGGCCGAGGAGGACGATGGGCAGGGCCGCGAGGAAGGCGACGAGCGTCGCCGTGCGCGCGTCGCGCGAGAGGCCGCCGATCAGCGTGCCGAGCGCACCGAACGCGGCGGCGGCGAGCAGCAGCCCGACGGCGATCACGGCGAGCCGCGCCCACGGCTGCCCGCCCGAGACGTCCCCGAGCTCGACGACCACGCCGAACGCCACGGCGAGCACGAGCCCGATCGCCCCGGCGACGACCGCGACGAGCGCGACCTTCTCGAAGACCAGCTGGCCGAGACGAACGAGACCGCCGGCCAGCCGGCCGATCACGTTCTCGTCGCGCTCGGAGGCGATCCCGGCGGCGGCGAGCAGGAGCGCGACGAAGGCGAGCGTGAGCGCGAGCGCGTACGCCTGGACCTGCGTCGAGAGCAGCACCGCCCGCCCGCCCTTCCGCTCGGTCTCGAGCTCGATCGGGCTCGCGGTCGCGCGCAAGAAGTCGTCGACGCCCTGGATCGCGACCGTCGTCTGCTCGAGGAAGTCGAGCAGCTCCTGCGCCTCTGCGGCGGTCTCGGGATCGGAGCTCCCTGTCAGCTCCTCGAGCCGCCGCCTCGCCTCGGCGAGCCCGATCAGGGTGAAGTCGTTGCCGAGGATCGTGCCGCTGCCGCCTTCGAGGAGCAGCTCGACGTAGCCGATGTTCGACCCGATGTACGCCTGCTGGAGCTCCTGGTTGAGCGTGTAGACGAACGCCTGCGCCTTCTCGACCGTGCGCGTGGCCAGCCCGCCGGGCGGCGTCCGCAAGACGAGCACCGGGCTCACCACCATGCTCTTGATGTCGCGGGTGAAGCCCCGCGGCACGGTCAGGATTCCGAGCACCTTGCCTGCGTCGAGCTGCCGCTCCGCTTCGGCCCGCGACATCGGCACGAGCTCGACGTCCTTCGCGGCGTCGTCGAGCAGCGTCGGGACGTCGAAGCTCTCGCCTCCCACCTCGAGCACCGCCGGGAGCCCGTCCTCGTCGACGAACGCGAGCCGGGGGCGCTCGCCGGCGTACCGAACGACGAGCCCGACGATGATCGCCACGAGCAGCGGGTAGAGGACGAGCGTCGCGAGCAAGACCGGGGACCGCCCGAGGATCCGCAGGTCCTTGCCGAGCAGCAGCCTGATCTTCGTCATTCGAAGACGTGGGCCTCGGGTGTCTCGAGGTACTCCGCCCTCGTGCCTGCGAAGACGATCTCACCGTCACGGAGCACGACGACGAGGTCCGCGAAGTGCTCGACCTCCTCGAGGTTCTGCGTCACGAAGACCACCGCGCCGCCGCCCCTGCTCATGACGGTGGCGAGCTCCCAGAGCCGCCGGCGCTGCCGCGGATCGAGAGCGGCGGTCGGCTCGTCGAGCAGCAGGACGTCGGGCTGGGCGAGCAGCGCGATGGCGAGGTTGAGACGCTGCTGGTTGCCGACCGAGAGCTCGGCGGCCACCCGGTCGTCGTCGGGTAGCTCGACGAGCTCGAGCAGCCTGGTGACGCTCCCGGCTGGATCCGCGACGCGCTCGAGCCGCGCGAAGAGCTCGAGGTTCTCGCGGGGCGTCAGCCGTCCGTACTGCGCGGGCCGCTGTGGCACCCAGCCGACCTTCGGCGGCGGCTCGGCGAGCTCGACCCGTCCCTCGGACGGCCTGAGCGCACCGGCGAGGATCGCGAGCAGCGTCGACTTGCCGGCGCCGTTCGGCCCGATCAGCGCCGTCGAGCGCCCTGCGCGCACCTCGAGATCGACGGGGACGAGCGCGACGTGGTGGCCGTAGCGCCGGCCGACTCCCCTGGCGGCGAGCAGCACGGCGTCGGGACGTGGCCCGAGCGACCCCGACGGCTGATCCGGCACGCCCCCGTCCACCGGGGCAGCATGCTACCGTGGCGCGGATGGCGCGGCCCCAGGCGTCTGGCCTCGTCGCGCGCGCAGATGGACGAGCCAGGGCGCGCGCGCGCTCCCGGCGGCTCCGGCGGCTGCTCCTGACCGCCGTCCTCGGCGCGATCGTCCTCGCGCTCGTAATCCTCGCCTTCGACTCCAACACCACCTCGCGGCCGGTGCCCATCCCCCAGGCGGAGCGGCTTCTCCCGGCCGGGCCGCCGAGCCCGCAGGTGATCGCCTTCCAGGGGAACCTCCGGCTCCACCTGCCGATCTCGGAGAGCCGGGTGACCGCGCTCGGCTACCACGGGGCCGGAGGCGGCGCCCTCGCCCTCGAGCCGGTCGGAACGCAGGCGAACGCCGGTCTCTTCACACGTCTCTTCAACCGCCTGTTCGGACAGGATCAAGGAGGGATTCGCTACTACCTCCTCGGCGGCGAGGCCGGGCCCGAGACGGCCGGGCTCGACGTCGGCGCCCCGGTCGGGACGGACGTCTACTCCCCGGTCACGGGCACGGTGATCGGCATCTCCGACCGGATCATCAGCGGGAAGCCGTACGGCGTCAGGATCGACCTGCAGCCGTCTGGCAGCCCCGGTCTCGTCGTCGTCGTGACGAACCTCGAGGCCGACCCCGCGCTGACGGTCGGCTCCTCCGTCGCCGCCTCCCGGCCGGCTCGTCGACCTCTCCGCGGCCGAGACCTCCGCGCTCGCCGAGCACACCCAGGACGAGGGTCAGCACGTTCACCTCGAGGTCCATCCGACCGCGAACCTCTCCCTGCCGTAGCCACGTGCGAATCCTGTTCGTCGCCGACGTGTTCGGCGCGCCGGGCCGGCGCGCGGTCGAGGCTCGCCTGAACGAGCTGCGCGCCGAGCTCGGTGTCGACTTCTGCATCGTCAACGGCGAGAACGCGGCGGACGGCGCCGGCCTGACCGCGAAGCTCGCCCAGCGGCTGCTCGACCGCGGCGCCGACGTCGTCACCACGGGCAACCACGTGTGGCGCCACCGCGACCTCTTCCCGCTGCTCGACGCGTCCGACCGCATCCTGCGTCCCGCGAACCTCGGCGGCATCGGCGCGCCAGGCAAGGGCCTGACCGTCCGGCCGGCGGCGGGAGGAGCCCTCGTCGCCGTCGTCAACCTGCAGGGCGGCCTCTTCATGGACTCCCACGTGCATCCCTTCCTCGTCGCCGAGGCGCTCGTCGCCGAGGCTCTGGAGCGCACGCCGGTCGTCGTCGTCGACTTCCACGCCGAAGCCACGAGCGAGAAGACGGCGCTCGCGGTCCTGCTCGACGGCCGCGCAACCGCCGTGATCGGAACGCACACCCACGTGCAGACGAACGACGCCCGAATCCTCCCGGGCGGCACCGCCGCGCTGACGGACGCGGGCATGACCGGCCCTCACGACTCGGTGATCGGCGTCCGCGCCGAGCTCGCGATCGAGCGCATGCGGCAGGGTCTGCCGGTTCGCTTCCACCCCGCCGACGGGGACGTCCGGATCGAGGGAGTCCTCGTCGAGTGCGGGGCCGACGGCCGCGCTACGCGCTGCGAGACCGTGCGGGTGCAGGTGTCCTAGCAGCGGCCCCGATCGCCGACGCGAGCACCGCGGCCAGGACGACGAGCACGGCGTTGCGGGCAGCGAGCAGCCAGGTCGGGGCTGCTTCGAAGGCGACGAGGTGCCAGTAGCGCGTCGGGAACCAGAGCTGGGTGAGCACGAGGGCGCCGAGGAAGAGCACGGACGCCGCGAGGCCGCGGCGCCCGCCGGCGAGCGGGACGAGCGGGATCAGCCAGATCAGGAACTGGGGCGAGAGCACCTTGCCGAACGCCACGAGCGCCGCGACTGCGGCGGCCGACGCCGCCAGGAGCTCCTCGCGCCATCCCCGCCGCGCCGCGAACAGGAGCCAGACCCCGATCACCGCGAGCGCCTGCAGCATCGTGAGAACCGTGGCGAGAGCCTCGGTCCCGGTGCCCTTCAGGTTCTGCGAGCCGAAGCTCGAGACGACGGTCGGCTCGTAGGAGCTCACCTGGTGCACGGCGAGGAGCACCGCCGAGCCGAGACTCTCGATCTGGAGCGGCCGGCTCGTTTGCCGCTCGAGCGCGTGGACGAGACCGTCGGGCGCGAGGATCGCGAACGGCGCGAGCACGACGGCGAGCACGAGCGCGAAGAGGCCGAGCCCCGTGAGCGCTTCCCGCGCGCCGCGCCGGCGCCCGACGTAGACGAGCGCGATCGGCACGAGGACGAGCGGGTAGATCTTGGCAGCGACGGCGAGGCCGAGCATCGCGAAGCCGAGTCGCTCGCGCTCCTTGACGAAGGCCGCGAGCGCCGCCACCGTCAGCATCGCCGGCCAGAAGTCGAACCGGGTCAGGACGACCGGCCCGAGCGCGAGCGGGGCGATCCCGGCCAGCGCGGTGGCCGCGTAGAGGCGCCGGGTTCCGGCGCCGACCGCGGCGAGCGTCACGGAGACGAGCGCGACGGCGACGACGCCGCAGACGAGGATCAGGCTCTCGAAGGCAGCCCGGTACTGATCCGCGGGCGCGAGCGACGGAATGATGAACGCGGGCAGCGCTCCGGGCGGGTACTCGAGCGAGAAGTCGCGGTACGGGACGGCGCCGGAGTCGAGGACCGCGTCGCCGTACCGCTGGTAGACAGGCGTGTCGACGATCTGGTGGTGCCTGAACGGCCCTGCGTGGAGGAGGCCGAACGAGGCGACGAAGAGGGCGACGCCGAGCGCGATCGCGGCGCCCAGGCGCCTGCCCTCAAACCTCGGCTCCGACCAGCTCTCGGATCTCGCGATCACGCCTCTCCTCCACTGCCTCCTCCGCCTGCCGCACTCCCGGCGCGAGCACGGCGATCGCCACGAACGGGAGGAACCACGGAATGTAGAGGTAGAACCAGTGGGTCAGGACGATCTCGAAGCCGAGGAGTAGCGCCGCCGTCAAGGCTGCGAGCTGGAGCGGCGACTTGCGTCGCGGCACGAAGCCCACGAGCAGCGCGCCCGCCAGCAGGAGGGCCTTGAGCGCCGTCTGCTCGGTGGCGAGATCAGGGTAACCCGGGTACTCCGCCCAGCCCCAGATCGAGAAGGGTGAGTCGCGCCCGAGCTGCCAGCCGAACGTGCGGTCCCAGAAGACGCGGGCCGCGTGTACGGGATCGGGCTCGAGCAGCAGCATCCAGAAGCTCACCGCGGTCGCGAGCAGGAGGCCCACCGCGAAGAGGACGAGCGCCCGCGGTCGGCGCAAGCCGGACGGGTAGGAGGCCCAGAGCGGGACGAGCAGGAGAGCGGCGAACTTCGTCCACGAGGCGAGCCCGACGAAGAAGCCCCGCGCCGGCGCGGAGGTGAGGAGCCAGAAGCCGAAGATCAAGAGCACCGGCACGATCGCGTCGTTCGAGTTCGAGTTCGAGACGTACTGGGTGAACGGGTACGCCGCCCACGCGAACGGCAGGGTTGCGGCGAGCCGTCTGCCGCCGAAGCGCTTCCCGACGAGAGCGAGCCCGACCATCGCGAGCGCGTCGAAGAGGAGCGCCGTGAAGTGCGCCGCGGGCAGCGTGTCCCAGCCTCCGCTCCAGCCGAACGCGAGGTAGCCGGGAATGTACGCGAGGTACGTGAACGGCCCGTACGTGTCGCCGCGCTCGACGGCCGTCTCGCAGCGACCGTTCGTCTGGATCGCCTCGGTGCCGTACGAGCCTTCGAGGTCGCAGCGCTCGCGGTCTCGCACCGGCATGTGGCCGTAGGGCATCTGGCCGTCGTGCACGATCCGCTGTGCCCCGACGACGCTCGCGAAGCCGACGTCGATCACGTTCGGCTCGCGTGCCGTCAGGTTCAGCCCGACCCGGAACCCGAACAGGAACACCGTGCCGACGACGAGCAGCCAGACGGGCCAGACGGGGCGCGACGCCGCCGGGCCACGGCCGCGGGCTCCGATCCAGGCCATCCGGAACAGGAGGTACACGAGCGGCGGGTATGCGAGCGGTGCCGAGGTGAAGATCTCCCCCCGGTTGAAGAACCACCACGACGCGCTGAACCCGAGCAGGGCGAGCAGATCGAGGTTGCGCCAGGAGAGGGGCCTCCTCAGGTTGGCGAGGCCGAGGAAGAAGAGCGCGCAGAGGGGCCACCACACCTCCGGCTTGTTCAGCTGACGACCGAAGAGGCCCTCGTAGCCGCGCGCCATGCCCCAGGCCACCTGTGGTCCCGTCCATGCTTCCGTGACCACACGGGTCGCGTCGTCGACCGTGGCGAGCACGATCTGCCCTGCGTCGGGCTCGGACGACCAGACCTTGACCTCCCAGGACTTCTTGTCCTCCTGGAAGGTGGCATCCTTCGTGAGGCCCGCCGGCGGGTAGCGGCCGACCCAGTCGTGGATCTTCGGGTTCGCGAGCGCGAGCTCGATCGCCTCCTCCTCGCTCAGCGTCGGCTTCGGAGGCGGCGGAACGAACGGGGTCTCGATCAGGCGTCCCTCGGAGTCGTAGACGGGCGCCGTTGCGAGACCGGCTGCGCTTCCGGTGACGACGAGGGCGAGGAGCAGTGTCACGAGCCCGATCGCGAAGGGCCGAGGCACTGCCCACCTACCGGAACGACCAGAGCTTGTTGCCGAGGAAGCTGAGTGGCGTGACGAGGATGATCGCGGCGGCCTGAGCGGGGACCTTCGGCACGCCGAGCGCGACCAGGATCGCGAGCACGGCGAGGTTCGCTCCGAGCGCGAGCAGCGAGACGACCAGGAAGCGGGCGCCCTGGAGCACGACGTGGCCGCGTTGCCGCCGGAACGTCCAGAGGCGATTCCACGTGTAGTTGTTCGTGACCGCGACGGCGAACGAGACGACAGCGGCCAGGAGGTAGTTGACGCCGGCACCGTGGACGAGCGCCGAGTAGACGCCGAGGTTGACCGCGTACCCGGTCGCCCCGACGAGGCAGAACTTGAGCAGCTGGAGCCAGTTCGCCGGGCGGCGCGCGCCGATCCTGGCACGAACGGCGAGCGCGGAGAGGCGCGGGGCAAGCTCGGACTCGCGGGCCACCCCGCTGATTGTAGGGGCCGGGCCTTCCTCGCCCCCGCTCAGACGACGACCCTGAACCCGCGCTCGCCGGCCGGCTGCTCCCACCCGACCTCGACGCGGTCGACCCGTGCGCCGGCCGGTCCGCGCTCGCACCACGCGACGATGGCGTCGACGCGCTCGTCCTCCCCCTCGAAGACGGCTTCGACGGCGCCGTCACGGGCGTTGCGCACCCAGCCCGAGACGCCGAGCGAGCGGGCGCGTTCCTGCGTCTCGGCCCGGAAGTAGACGCCCTGGACGAGCCCGGTCACACGCACCCGGGCCCGCTTCATCCGCGGTGGCCCTCTGCGCCGACGAGCGGGACGAACCGGCAGGGGACGGAGTGCGCGACCGCCGGCCCCTCCGGGGTGGCGACGATGACCTCGAGCCGCTGGTCCCGGCGCCCGCCGACGGGCACGACGAGCCGGCCGCGGGGCTTCAGCTGGCCGTACAGGGTCTCGGGCACGGCCGGAGCTGCGGCGCCGACGACGATCGCGTCGAACGGAGCGGCTGCCGGCAGACCGAGCGTTCCGTCCCCGAGCTCGACCACGACCTGCGGTCCGTAGCCTGCCCGGGCGAGGTTCCCGGCAGCACGTTCGGCCAGCACGCGGATGCGCTCGATCGAGTGAACCCGGGCGCCGAGCTCGGCGAGCACCGCCGCCTGGTAGCCGGAGCCGCTGCCCACGTCGAGCACGCGTGCTCCGGGGCGAACCGACGCCTCCTGGCAGATCAGGGCGACGATGTAGGGCTGCGAGATCGTCTGGCCGTAGCCGATCGAGAGCGGGGCGTCGAGGTATGCCAGGCGCTCGTCTCCCGCCAGCACGAAGAGCTCTCTCGGCACCCGGCCCATGGCGTCGAGCACGCGGACGTCGCGGATTCCCCGGCGCCGGAGCTGCCGCTCCACCATCCGCCGCCGCTCCGCGGCCCGGTCAGCCACCGTGGGCAAGAGCTGCGGGGCTCCGATCGCGGACGCCGAAGTGGGTGAGCACGAGCGGCGCCAGATCCGTGATCGCCGGCTCCTCGGGAAGAGGCGCTTCCCCGTCGAGCCCGACCGTGATCAGCGGAACGATCGAGTCGCCGGCGAGCAGCGAGCCGTGGCTTCCCCCGCCGGCGTGGTGGCGACCGCCCAGGTCGGCGAACTCGTAGCCGGCAGCCGCCGAGACGACGAGCTCGCCGGCCGACGGGCAGGCGAGCGCGCCCCAGGCCCGGGCGAGCCCGTTCGGGTACCGGGCC
>JBBILK010000066.1:0-4017 GCA_037444965.1 Actinomycetota bacterium
AGAGAACATCTGGCTGGAACTCGAGACGGCCGTCCTGGAGGCCAAGCACGACCGCACGCTGTCTCGTCTCGTCTACCTCGCCTCCTACCTGATGTACTTCCAGGGGGAAGCGGACGAGGAGCCTCTCGGCGGCGCAGCGTTCAAGCAGGGACGAAAGGATGGCCGAAAGGATCGCCGTCGGCGGGCGATCGTGCTCAGGAAACAGCAAGCGGCGCGGACGCCCATCTGCGCATCCCGCGAGTACCACGGCAAGGGAGTTGCATCCCTTTCTGCGCCAGCAGGCCGAATGCTCTCTAGGGTGGATTGGTACCCGACTGGCGGCGGCGAACCAGAGCGTTACTGGGTCGATCCTGACGAGCCATGGGACGACTTCGAGAGGAGATCGGGCCTTCTCGGCATGCGATGGACTCCGGCGCCGCCGGACAAGCGTGGCGCCGGCCGGTAGGACGACACGAGCTCCTCCTGCTCTTGACTGGCACCCCCGGGGCCCGCCAAGTCGATTCGTTCGCGAGAAAACTACCGCGCCCGCGGCGGCGGCCGCCGAGGCAGGCGTTCTTGCTCGCGGAAGCGGCGAACCCATCGCCGAACGAGCCGCTCGCGGTCGAGCGCGCTGCCGTCGATGAATCCGCGGCCGAGTTCGCGCCGGAGCCGACTCGCTTGATTCGCCCAGTCCTTGGCCTCTCCTTCGACGTGCTCGTCCGCGGCTCCGAACGCAGCTTCCTCAGGTGCGCCAATTACTCGCGCGTGGGCCGCGTGGAGCTCTTGGTAGAAGTCGAATGACTCCCGCGCAGCCGTCGCCTGCTGCTCGGCGACGAGGTACTCCCAGAGGAGAATCTGGCCGATCAGCCGGGCCGTGATCCGCCGTGGCAGAGGGAAGCCTCTCACACGGCGTTCCGCGTCCCACCACGTCCAGGAGATCCCGTCCCTGTCGATTCGCTGGAGGATCGCGAGGACAGTCGGCTTTCTCGTCGCCCTGGTGCCCTTGCGGACCGTCCCGCCGGGACGCAGCGGCCCGGAAGTTGACGCCTTTAGCGGGACGCGTCGATCGGCCGCGCTACCGAGAGGCGATGCTCGGTTCATGTCGAGTCCATTCGCGTCCACAGCGGGAGGGTATCCCGAGGGCAGGCTGCCATCGTCCCCGCTTGTGCGCAGCGCAGAAGTCGCTCGGCTGCTCGGGATCAGCAAGCGCACCCTGCGCCGACTCGTGCTCGCCGGAGACCTCACCCCGATCTACCTCCACCGGTACCCGGTATACGACACAGAAGAGGTGGTCGCCCTCATCGCGCGCCGTCGGCGAGGGACACGATGAGCTACGACTGGCGCGAGGACTCGCGGGACTGGTACGGGGCGGCGCTCGAGCTCGAGGGGGAGAGCCGCGAGCTCCGGCGGATCGCAACTGCCCTCCTGCTCTGGCTCGCCGAGCGGGAGGAGCTTCTCGAGCTCGCTCGCACGACGATCGATCGGCGCTGGCCGGAGAGGCCGCGATGAGCACGTACACCACGGCCGAGCTGCTCGAGGCCGTCCGCGCCTTCGTCGCCCGCTTCGTCCGGGCGCCCGAAGCGGCGCTTGACGTTGCGGCTGCCTGGACGCTCCACACGTGGGCGGTCGATGCTTCGGCGACGACGCCGTACTTGCACGTGACCGGTCCCTCGATGCGCTGCGGCAAGTCCAGATGCCTCGAGACGCTTCGCCTGCTCGCCGCGCGTCCGCTCGCCGCGGCGAACGCGACCCCGGCCGCCCTGTTTCGGTCGCTCGCAGCCGACCCGCCGCCGTCGATCTTCCTCGACGAAGTTGATGCGATCTTCGCGCGGCGCTCCGGGAGCGACAGCGGCGCGGAGGACCTGCGGGCGCTTCTGAACGCGGGAAATCGTAAGGGGACCCCGGCGCTTCGCTGCGTCGGCCAGGGCGCCGCCCTCGAAGTGCGAGCGTTCCCGGTGTTCGGGCCGAAGATTCTCGCCGGCATCGGCGACATTCCGCCCACGCTCGCGGACCGTTCGCTTCGGATTCGGCTCGAGCGGCTCGCGCCCGGGGAGCGAGTCGAGCGGCTCGTCGAGTCGGAGGCTGTGCCCGAGGCCGAGGCCATCCGCGAGCGCTTGGCAGCATGGGCGGAGGCCGCTGTGCCCGTACTCCGGGACGCTCGCCCCGAGCTCCCCGAGGAGCTCGACGACCGCGCCGCGGACGCCTGCCTCCCCCTGCTCGCGATCGGGGACCTCGTAGGGGAGCCGTGGGCCTCCCGGCTCCGGGCGGCCGCCGTCGCTCTCAGGCGGGGGGACGACGGCGAGCGCGAACCCGCGGTGCGGCTGCTCGACGCGCTCGCGCGGATCTTCGCCGAGGCCGGCTTTCCGGACAGCCTTCCGACCGCCGAGCTCGTCGCCGCGCTCGCGGCCGACGAGGAGGCTCCCGGCGGCTTCGAGGCCGACAACGTCGACCGCAGCGGCCGGCGGCTCGCCGCGACGCTGCGCCGGTTCCGTGTCCGCTCGCGGGACCTGAGGGTCGAGGGCCGAGCCTTGAAGGGGTACCGCTGGGCCGACCTCGAGCCGGTGATCGAGCGCTATGGCGCCTCCTCCCCGCGCGAAAAGAGCGACAAGAGCGACAACCCGCATGGTTACGCGGAAAAAAGCGCGACCGAAAGCGCGACCGAAGCGCGACCGTCGCTCTTCCCGTCGCGGCTGGAACCCGCATGGTTGAGCCGTTGTCGCTCTTGTCGCGCTTTGAGAGCGGGGGAAAGCACGAAGACGCCCCCCGTCTCGGCCGCCCCGGCTTCGAGGGCGCCGTCCGCCGCTCCTACCTCGAGGGGCACATCACCGAGGCGGAGCGCGACCACCGGGTAGCCGTCCACCGCGCGCTGCGGGCGGTCGCCCGCGACATGCGCGGCGGGCAGCCGCTCACCGCGGAGGAGCGCGCCTCCGCGCTTGTCGTTCTCACCGGGGGGACGGCGTGACCGGCCGGCTCACCGGCGTCCAGGCCGCCCTCGCCGCCGTCGTGGCCGAGCTCGGGCGCTGGCGCGCACAGATGGCGCCGCGGGAGTACATGACGCTCGTCGAGGTCCTCGGCATCTGGATCGACGCGGAGCGGCGCCGGCTCGAACGCAGCCGGGGAAGGTGGAGCCGATGAGCCGCCTCCCGGCGGGAGCACGGTTGACACTCGCCGACGCCGCGCGGATCATCCGCGAGGCATTGCGCGACAAGTCGTATCGCGGGACTGGGCTCGGCGTCCTCGCGGGCCGCTACATCCGCTGGAAGCGGAACGAGTGGGGTGCCACTCCCGCGACGATGCGTGACTACGAGGCCGTCATCGCCCGCATGTGCCTCTTCCTCGCCGACCGCGAGCCCCTCGACGTAACCACCGACGACCTGCGGGCCGTCATCGACCTCTGGGGCGAACGAACCGCCCGGACGAGGCAGAAAGTAACCTCCGTCATCCGGGACTTCTGGCGCTGGGCCGAGGACGAGGGACACGTCCCCCTCTCCCCCGCCCACCGAATCCGCCGGCCGCGAGCGCAGCGCAAGACCGCGCCGCTCCTGCCCAAGAGCGCGGACGCGAAGCTCCTCGGCGCCGTCAAGGCACCGCACGAGCGGGTGGCGCTCCTCCTCCTGCTCGACTACGGGCTTCGCCGCGGCGAGCTCGCGGGCATCCGAGCCCGGGACTTCGACCTCGCCCGCCGCACGGTCAGCGTCATGGGCAAGGGACAGAAGGCTCGGACACTGCCGCTCCGCGGGCGCATCATCGCCGAGCTCGAGAGCTACTTCGCCTTCCCGCTCCCCGCCCCCGTAAGCCGCGCGCCCGAGCCGGACGACTTCCTCCTCTACCCCGAGAAACGAAACCCCGAGGGCAAGGCGTGGTGGGCGAACCCGAAAGCGCCGATGGCAGCGAACACCATTCATCGGTGGTGGTATCGGAAGCTCGAGGCCGCCGGCCTCGTCGGCCAGGGCGTCCGGGCCGGCCTCAACATGCACCGGGCGCGGCACACGTTCGCCACCGAGCGCGTCACGGTGGAGCCATACGATTTGCGTTCCA
>JBBILK010000066.1:4035-10018 GCA_037444965.1 Actinomycetota bacterium
GGCGCTCGGCCACTCCGACCTCTCGACAACACTCGGCATCTACGGGCACCGCGACCTCTCCGACCTCGAGCGCGACCTCGAGGCGTTCGCCCGCACCCGCCGGACCGAAGACGAAGCGCCAGAGGAATGACCGCCAACTGTTCCCCCGGCGCTGACTTAGAAACCCGCTCCCCGAGCGGGATAGTGGAGGCGGCGGGAATCGAACCCGCGTCCGCGGTCGCACCGGGGAGAGCGTCTACAAGCGTAGCCTGCGCTTCGCCTTCGCCCGCCGGCCGGCTCGCAGGCCGCCTACCGGCGGGCTAGCCATCCTTTGGAGTCCCGCCTCGGGCGATTGGCGCTCCCTCGGCGGCGAGCCCGTTCGATGACGCCGGATCCCGATCCACGGGCCCAGATCGGGGCGACGCGTTGCCTAGTGGTTAGGCAGCGAGTGCGAGTTCGTTATCCGCACTTACGGTGTTCCCGGTTGTTTAACGAGGCCGACCGGGGACCTCGGCTTGCAGCTCAGCCGGAGAACCGACCACGTCGAAACCTGGTCGCCCCCGTATGTCGTGAACGAAGTGTAGCGCGCTACGCTTCCGGGTCTGAGCGCGCTCGAGATCCGCACGGTCGAGGACGACGCCGGGATGCAGGTGTCGCTCGGCATCTGGAACGCCGTGTACTGGACGATGCCGGCGAGTGCAGCCGACGCGCAGAACTACCTCGACTACTGCACCGACCACCTCGAGGTCGTGGCCGACCTCGACGCTCGTCCCGTCGGTTCGGGGCTGGCAGGGATCGAGCCCGAGGCGGCCCGGACGACGATCGTCAGGGCGTTCGTCGCCGTGCTCCCCGAGGCTCGCCGCCGTGGTGTCGGGTCGGCCCTCTACCGGGACCTCTCGGGCTGGGCGGCAGACCGCGGGAGAACGGAGGTGGAGACCTTCGTGGTCGACGTCGATCCGGCCGGCCTCGAGTTCGCGACCGCGCGCGGCTTCGCCGAAGTGTTCCGGGAGGCTCTCGTTGCGCTCGACCTGGCCTCGGTGCCCGAGCCCGCCGTCGCGCCCCCCGACGGAGTCAGCATCGTGACCTGGGCGGAGCGGCCCGAGCTCGCTCACGGCATGTACGAGGTCGCCCTCGAGGCGATCCCGGACATCCCCGGGAACGAGGACGCGATCCCGGGCTACGAGAGCTGGCTCGAGCACTTCATGGGCGGCCCGTCCGACCGGCCGGAAGCGACGTTCGTCGCCGTCGCCGGCGAGGAGGTGGTCGGCTATTCGAAGTTCCACCTCTCGGAGGCACGCCCGACCGTGGCCGTCCACGACCTGACCGGGGTCAAGCGAGCATGGCGCGGCCGGGGAGTCGCCCGTGCGCTCAAGGCGACCCAGATCGCCTGGGCGAAGCGGACCGGGTACGAGCGGCTCGAGACGGGGAACGAGCTTCGCAACGCCCCGATCCGCAGGCTCAACGCGGAGTTCGGCTACCAGGAGATCCCCGGCCGGGCGCTCCTGCGAGGGCCCCTCGCGCCGCTCAGCGACGGCGCTCCTTGAGCGCGCGCTCCAGCTGGCGCTTCGCCTCCCGCTCGGCGATGTCGCGGCGCTTGTCGCGGGTCTCCTTGCCGCGCGCGAGCGCCAGCTCGACCTTCACGCGCCCGTCCTTGAAGTAGAGGCGGGTCGGGACGAGCGTCAGGCCCTTCTCCTTCACCTTGCCGGTCAGGGAGTCGATCTCGCGGCGGTGGAGGAGGAGCTTGCGGTCGCGGTCAGGGTCGTGGTTCTGCCTGCTCGCCTGCGGATACTCGGGGATGTTCGCGCCGACGAGGTAGACGTCGCCGTCCCGGACGTGGGCGAACGCGTGCTGCAGGCTCGCCTTGCCGGCACGCAGCGACTTGACCTCTGTGCCGGCGAGGACGATGCCGGCCTCGAACCGCTCGAGCAGCTCGTAGTCGTGCCGTGCGCGGCGGTTGTCCGTGATCAGCTTCGTGCCGGAGCCCCTGGCCATACGGCGATTGTACGACGGGGATCTCGGACCAGAAGTTCGCCGAGCCGGTAACGCTTTCGTCCCCCCGCCCGGCTGACTTTCCGCTTCCGCGTACGGCCCCCCGGAAGGGTTTCGGCCTACTCACGCCCCGTGCTCGGCGCAGTGGGGAGACTAGGGCCTCGGCCTCCCGAATGCAAGCTCAGCGGGAGAGGAATTTCTCGCAAAGAGCGAGATTTACCTTGCCGGTCACCGGGTCCGTCTCCTGGACGGTCACGGCGATCCCGTCGCCGAGCCGGTACCGCCGCCCCGTCCGCCGGCCGACGAGGGAGACGCCGAGCGGATCGGGCTCGAAGAAGTCGCCGGGAAGCCGCCGGGCGGGCAGGTATCCCTCGAAGACCCCGTCGAAGCGGACGAACACGCCGGAACCGATCACGCCGGTGATCTCGCCCTCGAAGCACGTCTCCCAGCCGCGATCGAAGAGACGCCGGTCGAGGACGCGCGCGAGGCAGATCGCGTCGGCTGCGTACTCGACCTGGGCAGCCTCCCGCTCCCGCACGGATGTCCACTCGGCGAGCTCTGGAAGATCCCCGGGGAGGGGATCGTCCGAGACGCCGAGCTCCCGGAGCAGAGCGCGGTGGCAGACGAGGTCCGGGTAGCGACGGATCGGAGAGGTGAAATGGCAGTAGGCACGGCTTGCGAGCCCGGAGTGGCCGAGGTTGCGCGGGTCGTAGCGCGCCTGCTTCAGCGCGCGCAGGACGAGCGCCGGAAACGCCTCCTCCCCGCGCCGCGAGGAGGCCGTGTAGCGCACGACGCCGGCGCTGATCCGCGCGGCCAGGCGTGCTGCCTCCGCGGGCGTCAGGTGCTCGGGGACCGGCGGTGTCGGCACCTCGAGTGCCGCGAGCTTCGAGAGCAGCAGCTCGATCGCCTGCGGGTCCGGGCGCTCGTGGACGCGAAAGAGCGCATCCCGCCGGCGGGCTGCCAGCAGACCCGCGACCGCCTCGTTGGCCAGGATCATCAGCTCCTCGACGAGAGCATGCGCCTCCGCCTCCCCCTCGACCCAGGCGCGCTCGACACCGCCTCGCCCGTCGAGCTCGAACGAGATCTCCCCCGTCTCGATCCGCAGCGCGCCGCGCCGGTAGCGCCGGCGACGGAGCTCGGCGGAGATACCCGCCGCCAGGCCGAGCGCCTCGACGAGATCGGCCTCGGCCCGCTCACGTCCCGCGAGGATCGCCTCGGCGTGGGAGTAGCTCAGACGCTCGTCGGACCGGATGACGCTGCGGTAGAAGACGGGCTCGCCCGGCTCGAGGCCCCCGTCGAAGGCCACCTCGACCGTGACGCAGTGCCGGTCGCGGAAGGGGACGAGGCTGCAGAGGTTGTTCGACAGCCGCTCCGGCAGCATCGGCTCCACGGCTCCCGGCACGTAGACCGAGAGCGCTCGCTCGGCGGCGTCGCGGTCGAGCTGTGACCCTGCCGTGACGTAGCGGGAGACGTCGGCGATGTGGACCCAGACACGGGCGCCGTCGCCTTCGCGCCGGACGCTGATCGCGTCGTCGAAGTCCTTCGCCTCGTCCGGGTCGATCGTGAACGTGAGCAGGTGGCGGAGATCGACCCGTCCCGGCTCGCCCGGCGGCTCCGCGGGAAGCGCTGCCGCCTCGTCGAGCGCGCCGGCAGCTCGACCCCGGGCGGGACGAGCCCCGAGGTGGACGAGCAGGCCGTCCAGGACCGCGTCGACCGAGGAGACCCGGCCGATCACTCGCTCGACTCTCGCCCGCCCCCGGGGGGGAGCGACGACGACAACGAGGTCGCCGAGCGCCGCGTCACCCGCGCTCTTGCGGTCGAGGACGATCGGCGTCCTCGGATCGAAGTACGGTTCGCCGACGAGCAGCTTGCCGCGGCGGGAGACCTCGCAGACGAGCGCCGCCACAGGCGCGGCGGCGCCGCTCGCGCCGGCAGCGTCGTCGCTCACCTAGCTAGAGGCGCTTCAGGACGGCATCTCGGGCCGCCGCCACGGCCTCGTCCGGGCGGGTCAGGGGATCGTCGGCCGCCCGGACGTCCGGACGGATGCCGGTCTCCCGGATGCTCACGCCGGCCGGTGTGAGGTACGTCGCGGTCGTGAGCTTCAGCGCGGCCCCGTTCGAGAGCGGGACGACCGTCTGCACGGCCGCCTTCCCGTACGTGCGCTGCCCGACGACCAGGGCCCGGCCGTTGTCGGTGAGAGCGGCGGCGACGATCTCGGCCGCGCTCGCGGTGGCACCGTCGACGAGCACCGCGAGCGGGCGCATCGTCTCGACGGCCTCGCCGCTCACGAAGTACGACTGTGCCCGGTGGAGGCCCGAGATCGAGCACACCCTGCCGTCCTCGAGGAAGACGGAGGTGACCTCCACGGCCTGCGAGAGCAGCCCGCCCGGGTCGCCGCGAAGGTCGAGGATCAACCCGTCCGCTCCGCGCAGGACGAGGCCACGCGTCGCCGCGGCGACGCTCGTCGCCACGTCCTCCCGGAAGGAGAGCACCCGGATGTAGCCGATCCGCCGGCCCTTGGCGGAGAGCAACCGCGACTGGACGACGGGGACGTCGATCTCGTGCCGAACCACCGTGAACTCGATCGGGCGGCGCTTGCCCGGCCGGCGGACCGTCAGGTGCACCACCGAGCCCTCCTCGCCCTTGATCAGGGCGGCCGAGCGGTCGAACGGCATCTTCGCGGCGGCCTGGCCGTCGATCGAGATGATGATGTCGCCGGGCCGGATTCCCGCCTCGCGTGCCGGCCCGCTTCGGGACGACGTCACGATCAGACCCCCTTCCCCCGGGCCGACCGTCAGCCCGACCCCGAAATACGTCTGCGCGAGCTGGTCGCGGAACAGCTGCAGCTCGAGCGGGTCGAGGTACTCGGTGTACGGGTCGTCGAGCTCCGCGAGGATGCGCTCGATCGAGGGCTGCTCGAGAACGGAGTCGGGAATGAAGCGGTAGTACGTGGAGGCGAGCGTCTCGCGCACCTCCTCGAGCACCGACGGGGGGTCGGGCACGAGCGGCAAGGGCGCATCCGCCCGGCCGTGCAGGAACCCCGGCTCCAGCCGCGGCGGCGCCGGCTCCAGCCTGGCGGGTGCGGCCTCCTGGGGCATGACCACCGGCTCCGGCCGAAGTGCGACCCACGCGACGGCTACCGCCGCGAGGAGCAGCCCTCCGCAGACGATCGCGACCGCTTTCCTCATCCGGGTCGCCGAGAGTATAGGGCCGTGCTACACGCGGAGGAAGCGGCGGAGCGTGATCCCGGAGCCGAGCGCACCGAGCATCAGGCCGACCGCGACGAGGATCACGGCGACGATCTCGAAGCTCCAGGCGCGCACGTCCGAGCTCGCGTTCTTGATCGTCTCGCTGAAGATCGCGGGCAGCGCGAGCTCCCGGCCGAGGAAGAGGAGCACGACCGCGGCGGCGCTGCCGACGAGACCGCAGATCAGCCCCTCGAGCATGAACGGTCCGCGGACGAACCAGTTCGTCGCGCCGACGAGCTTCATCACCTCGATCTCGCGGCGTCTCGAGAAGATCGAGAGCCGGATCGTGTTCGCGATCAGGATGATCGACGCGACGAGCAGGATCACCGCCGCGATCAGGAAGACGAGCTCGATGATCCCGGCGACCTTCAGCACGCGCTCCGTCTTCTTCTTCGCGTAGTCGACCTTGTCGACGCCGGCGGGTAACGGCTCGAGCTGGTCGGCGACCGCCTCGACGTCTTCGGCGCGCCTCGGCGTCACCTCGAACGCGGGCGGGAGCGGGTTGATCGCGAGCTCGTCGACGATGTCCGGGTACTTCTTCCTCATCTCGGCGAGCGCGTCCTCGGGCGAGACGTACACGACCTTCTCGACCTCGGGGATCGCGACGAGCTTCGACTTGACGGCGTTGACCTGCGCTGGCTTCGCGTCCCGCTCGAAGAAGACCTTGACGAGCACTTCCTTCTTCACGTGGTCGGTCCAGGAGACGACCCACGACCCGAGCGCGATGAACAGCCCGAGCAGGAACATGCCGATCAGGACGGTCATCG
>JBBILK010000067.1:0-10012 GCA_037444965.1 Actinomycetota bacterium
CCAGCGAGTGATGCGGGCCCGGCCTCCTCTCGTAACCCCTTTCGAGCGCATCTTCCCCTCCTCGTCGCTTACCTGTACCCAATGGGACGTCTCGCGCGAGCGAATGATTGTCTCACGCGATTCGCCGGGTGGCGAGTAAGCTACGGTCGACCAGGTGGCGGTTCTTGACCGTGAGCGCCCAGCGTTTGCCCGGATCGGACAGGGAGCAACGACCCTTGAGCTGAACTGAACGAGCCTCGATGGCTGTTGTTGTCGATACCGACGTCGTGTCCCCGAGCGAGCGCTTCGAGTTCTGGCAGGCTGCGTCCTCCCAGGCTCTGATGCCCTTCAGCATCCGGGACTCGAGGGAGCAGCCCTTCTCGGGTCGCATCGCCGGCTACGAGCTCGGCGCCGTGCGGATGTTTCGGATTACGAGCCAGCCGTCTGTGGTGCTGCGGACCCGGGAGGGAATCCTCGCGGGCGATCCCGAGTGCCTCCAGGTCGCGATCCATTTGCGCGGAAAGACCGTGGTCAAACAGGGTGATCACGCAGCCGCGCTCAAGGTGGGAGACTTCACCTGGCTGGACAGCTCCCGGCCGTTCACGATCGACAATCTCGAGCCGGTCGAGTGGCTCGTCTTCGGGCTACCCAAGCACCTGCTGCGTCCGAAGGTCGACCGGATCTGCGACCAGGCTGCGACGCGGATCCCACGGAATCACGGACTCGGGAGGGTCGCGCGAGCGTTCCTGTGCCAGCTGGGCAAGGGCCTGGACAACGGCACCGTTCTCGAAAACGACACGAACGTCGGCGAAGGGATCCTCAGCCTGATGCGCGCGCTCATCGGCAACACGGATGGCCATGGTGGCGCAACGCCGACCGGCCGCGCCGCCCTTCTGTTCCGGATCGAGAACTTCATCGAGGCGGGCCTGGGTGACCCGAGTCTCGGGCCGGAGCAGGTCGCGCGTGCCCACTTCATCTCGACGCGCCAGCTGAACAGGCTCTTCGAGATCGAAGGGCGGAGTGTGTGCGACTGGATTCGCGAGCGGCGGCTGGATCGCTGCCGGCGCGACCTCGGAGATCAGGCTCTGGCGGGCGAGACGGTCTACACGATCGCCTCGCGCTGGGGCTTTCGGAGCCATGCGCACTTCAGTCGCCTGTTCAAGGCGGCGTACGGATGCTCGCCGAGCGAATACCGGCGTGGTACGCGCCCCTCGTCGAGGGACCGGGTGCCCTAGTCAAGGAGCGGCAACACGAGCCGCGCCGCCCGCTCCTGCTGCTCCGCGGACGCGAAGGTCACGAGGTGGTAGTCGATTCCGGCCCGCTCGAGCTCCTCGATCCGGCCCAGGCATTCGGACGGGGTGCCGATCACCTCCCGCGCGAGGAACTCCTCGAAGCTCGGGGGCGCCTGAAGCGTGGCCGTGCTCTTCACCGTCTCGTAGGCCTGCTCCGCCTCGGGCAGCACGGCCTCTCTGCTCTCGGCCACGAGCAGCCACGTGATCCGGACGACGGTCATCGGCCGGCTCGGCCAGTCGGGAGAGGCGCGCAGCTCGCGCACGATCTCCGGCTGGCCGCGCAGGAGCGGCACCCACCCGTCTCCGAGCTCTCTCGCGAGCGCCACCGTCGCCTCCGAGTCCCCGCCGATCCAGATCGGTGGATGAGGCTTCTGCACCGGGGCCGGGTTGAAGGCGAGCTCCCGCGCCCGCACGAACTTCCCCTCGAACGTGACGCGCTCGGGCGCGGGACGCGTCCAGAGCTCCTTCAGGAGCAACACCACCTCGCGCTCGTGCGCGATCCGCTCGTCGTGGTCGTCGATGAACGGGACGTCGTAGGCGACGTACTCCGGCTTCAGCCAGCCGGCGCCGATCGAGCAGATGACGCGGCCGTCGCTCAGCCGGTCGAGTGTCGCCAGCATCTTCGCGAGGTGGGCCGGGTTCCGGAAGCTCGGGTTCAGCATTCCCCAGGCGAGGCGGATCCGCGCCGTGAGCGCGCCGATCGCGCTCATCACCGTGAAGGAGTCGGGCGGACCGGCCGCGACCGATCCGCCCCGGTAGTCGATCAGGTGGTCGCCGAGCCAGACCGAGTCGAAGCCCTGCCGGTCGGCGGCGACCGCCTGCCGCACGATCGCGTCGACCGGCGTGTCCGCCGGAGGGTTGATGAACAGCCCGACCTTCGCCACGGCTAGTCGAGACCGCCGGCCCGGGCCTGCTCGCGGGCGATGACCGCCCAGTCCCTGGCGCCGTCCCCGTGGGCGACGGCCCCGAGCAGCCGGTCGCGCAGGACGTTGGCGCTCGGCAGCGGCAGGTGGGCGAGATCGGCGGCCGCCAGCACGAGGTTCGCGTCCTTGAGGCCGAGGTCGGCGGTGAAGCCGACCTGGTCGTACGCCTCCTCGACCATGATCTTCCCGTAGACCTCGTAGGCCGGCGCGGCGAACAGACCGTCGGTGATCAGGTCGTACAGCACCTGCGTCTCGACGCCGTACTTGCGGGCGAGCGAGAACGCCTCTCCCATCGCCTCGAGCGCGCAGCCGAGGAGGAAGTTGTTCGCCAGCTTGACCGCGGTCGCGGACGCCGGCTCCGGCCCCGTCTGGAACGTGCGACGACCGATGACCTCGAAGAGCGGCGCGCAGCGACGAGTCGCATCCGGCGGTCCCCCGACGATGAGCCCCAGCCGTCCGGCGGCGGCGACATCGGGCCGGCCGACCGGGTGCGCCGCGACGAGGATCTGACCGGCAGCCGAATGGGCCGCGTCGAGCGCCCGCACCGCCGCCACGCCGTGGGTGCCCATCGTCATGTGGATCGCGCCCCTGGCCAGCGAGTCGCGCACACCGGCCTCGCCCAGCGTCACCTCCTCGAGCGCGGGATCGTCCGCCAGCATCGTGACCACGACCTCCCGTCCCCGGCACGCGTCGGCGATGCTTGCTGCGACCCGCGCTCCCGCCCGCGCCAGCTCGTCGGTCTTGCCGGGAGTGCGGTTGTAGACGACGAGGTCGTGCTCTCCCGCGAGAACGCGACCCGCGATCGCACTGCCCATGCGCCCGATGCCGATGAAGCCGACCTTCATCATTCCCCCGTCAATCGGAAACCCATTCCGGCCGCCGCCGCTCCCGTGCCCGCCCGGCCCGGCGACGGCATCCTACCGGCGGCCGGCCGGACGATCGCGAGGCGAACCGCGGCCCGCGAGTTGACACCGCCAACCGGCGGTAGCTACGTTGCGGCGACCAAGCGCACGCCCGTGCGCTCGGCGAACAGGGTTGGCAGCGGCTGCCGCAGGAGGTCCGACGACGTGAGCGTGCCCGGCGAGATCACGTTCTACTTGTTCCACCACCATCACTACCTCGACATCCCGTTGGACGAGGATCGCTACGTCTCGACGATGGTGGACTACCCGAACTCCCTCTACGACCCGGTCAAGGGCCACGCCTTCTACCAGCGCCACCTCCGGACCCTTCGCCTCGCCGACGAGCTCGGCTTCGACGGGATCGCGATCAACGAGCACCACAACATGGTCTACAGCATGACGCCGACCGTGAGCGTGATGGCCGGAGCGCTCGTCGCCGCCACCGAGCGGGTGAAGATCCAGGTCGCGGGGGTTCCCGTCAACCTGATGTATCCGAACCGCGTGGCGGAGGAGTACGCGATGCTCGACGTGATGTCGGGCGGCCGGATGGAGTTCGCCTTTCCCCTCGGCACCGGCATGGAGTACTGGGCGAACGCCGGCGCGATCAACCCGGCGACCGCACGGGCGCGCTTCCGCGAGTCGCTCGAGGTGGTCCTGCAGGCGTGGACGCAGGACGGGCCGACCCGCTACGACGGCGACTTCTACACCTACCGCTTCCTCAACCCGATGGTCAGGCCCTACCAGAGGCCTCGCCCGAAGTGCTTCATCGTCGGCACGGGCAGCCTCGAGACGGTGCAGCTCGCGATCGACCACGAGATGGGCTACTCGATCGTCTTCGTCCCGATCGCGAACCAGCTGCGCGCGTTCGACCAGATGCGAGAGCTCGCCGCCGAGCGAGGGCGGGCGGTCGACCCGGACGACCTGATGATCGTGGTGATGGCCTACGTCGGCGACACCGACGAGGAGGCGGTTCGCGAGGCGCGGCCGCACATCGAGAAGTTCTTCAGCTGGTTCCACCGCGTGCCGCCCAAGTACCTCGTGCCGCCCGGCTACGTGACGACGCAGGAGTTCCTGCGCCGGGTCTCGGACGTCGCCATGGCAGAGAGCAAGAAGGCGACCTGGGACGACATGGTCGCGATCGGCCGGATCGCCTGCGGCTCCGCCGACACGGTCGCCGACACGATCGCGAGCTGGTGTGAGGAGGCGGGCTGTGCGCGCGTCAACGTCGTCTGCGAGCTCGGCGACATGCCGGAGTGGAAGACGGTCAAGAACGTCACGAAGTTCGCGCAGGAGGTCATCCCGAGGATCCGGGCGAAGAGCGCCACGGCCGGGCAGCGCCCGGTCGCGGCGGGGGTGAGCTGAGATGGCCCAGTACCGCGAGGAGCGCCTGACCGTCGGCGGCATCGAGACCGCGGTCTTCACCGCCGGGGAGGGCGATCCCCTCCTCTTCCTGCACGGCGCGGGCACCCTGACCGGGTTCGACTGCCTGCTGCCGCTGGCCGAGCGCTTCCGGCTGATCCTCCCCCACCATCCCGGGTTCGGCGCCTCCGCCGACGATCCGAGCATCGACTCGATCCACGATTACGTCCTGCACTACCTCGACCTCCTCGACGAGCTGGGCCTCGACGAGGTCTCGATCGCAGGCCTCTCGATGGGCGGCTACCTCGGCGCCTGGCTCGGCAGCTACCAGCCGGCGCGCGTGCGGCGGCTCGTCCTCGGCGCCCCGTTCGGGCTTCGCGTCCGCGAGCACCCGACGGTCGATCTCTTCAGCGTGCCCGACCAGGAGGTGCTCTCGTACCTGACGGCCGACATGTCGATCTTCGACGGGAAGGTACCGCTGCCGCCGACGCCCGAGTTCCTCGCGGAGCGCTACCGCGAGTCGACGTCCTGGGCACGCGTGGCCTGGAGCCGGCCCTACGACGTCAAGCTCCCGAAGTGGCTCCACCGGCTGACGATGCCGACGCTCGTCCTCTGGGGCGACGCCGACCGGCTGATCCCCGTCGAGCAGGCGGCCGTCTGGGCGGAGCACATCCCGACCGCCGAGGTCAGGATCCTGCCCGGAGTCGGGCACCTGCTCTTCGACGAGTCGCGCGAGGCCCTCGCTGCGGTCGGGGACTTCGTGGCCGGGAGCGCAGCCGTTCGCTGAGCCTGCCGGCCCTCGGCCTATCCCTCGGGGCCGGGGCCGAGCTCCGGCAGGCGGGCGACGCCCTCCATCCGCAGGCGGCGCTGCACGGGGAACAGGCGAAGGTCGAAGCGCCGGAGGACGAGGCTCCAGAGGCCGCCCGGCGCCACCAGCATCACGACCACCGCGACGGCGCCGAGCGCGACGAGGTACCAGACCCCGTAGTCGGCGAGGAGCTCCTGCATGACGAAGAAGACCGCCGTGCCGAGGATGGGCCCCTCGATCGTCCCGATGCCGCCGATCACGACGATGAAGATCATGTAGACCGTCCAGTTGACGGTGAACGCCGCGTCGGGCTGGAGGCGGATCAGGTTGAGGTAGACGACGGCGCCCGCGAACGCGCAGCCGAACGCGGCGACGAGGTAGACGATCACCTTGGCGCGGAGGACGTCGACGCCGAGGCTCTGGGCGCCCGTCTCGTTGTCGCGGATCGCGGTCAGCGCCAGCCCGAGGCGGGAGCGGAGGATCAGGTAGACGACGAGCACGGCGCCGATCCCGGCGCACAACGCGAGCCAGTACGCTCCCTTGTCGCGCGTGCCTCGCTCCAGCTCGGCGGCGGAGCCGACGGTGATACCGGTCCCGCTCCCGAGCTCCGAGATGTTGGAGATCACGAGACGGTAGACCTCGGCGATCACCCAGGTTCCGATCGCGAAGTAGCCGCCCCGCAGCCGGAAGGCGAGCCCCGCGGTCGGGACGGCGATCACCGTCACCGCCAGGGCGGCGATGGGAACGGCGAGGAACGGGTGGAGGCCCGCCTTGTCGCCGAGCACGACCAGGCCGTAGGCCCCGAGCCCGATGAACGCCTGCTGGCCGATCGAGACGAGCCCTGCATAGCCGGCGAGCAGGTTCCACATCTGCGCGAGCGCGAGCAGCGTCAGCGCGTCGATCAGCGTGTGGAGGTTGCCGGACGTCCCCCAGAACGGCACGACGGCGAGCACCGCGACGGCGGCGAGCGCGATCACGAGCCCGGCCCGGCTCGCACGCGTCATCCGACCGACCGAGAAGTCGCGCTCGTTCATGTCGTCTGCGTCCGGGCGAAGAGGCCGGTCGGCCGCATCGCCAGCACGGCCAGGAAGACGAGATGCCCCGCGAGCACTCCTCCCCAGCCGGGGGAGATCCCGGCGCTGAACGCGATCTGCGTGCCCACGGTCTGGGCGACGCCGAGCACGACGCCTCCGACGAGCGTTCCCCAGAGCGAGCCGAGGCCGCCGATGATCACCGCCTCGAACGCGAAGATCAGCCGCACCGGCCCGTCGCTCGGGAAGAACGTCGTCCGCATCCCGAAGAAGACTCCGGCGAGGGCGACCGTCCCGAGCGCGATCCCCATCGCGAGCGCGTAGATCCTGCGATGGTCGATCCCCATCAGCTCCGCGGCCCGGAGATCGTCCGCAGTCGCCCGCATGGCGCGCCCGACACGCGTACGGCTGGTGAGGAGCTGGAGCCCGCCGAGCAGGAGGACGCTGACGACGAACGTGAGCAGCGGGAACCACCCGACGGCGAGCTGGTCGGTGACCCGGATCGAGTCGGTCTCGATCGAGCCGGCGTCCAGACCGCGGGAGTCGGCGGAGAACGCCTCGAGCAGGACGTTCTGGAGGATGATCGCGATCCCGAACGTGACGAGCAGCGGCGCGAGCTCGCCGCTCTCGAGCGTCCGGTTCAGGATCGTGTACTGGAGCAGGTACCCGATCGCGAACATCGCGGGGACGATGAGCACCAGTCCCACCCAGGCGCTGAAGCCAGCGGCGTCCACGACGGCAACGACGAGGAACGCCGCGAGAATGGAGAGGTCCCCGTGAGCGAGGTTGACGAGGCGCATCACGCCGAAGACGAGCGAGAGCCCGGCCGCGAAGAGCGCGTAGAGCCCCCCGAGCAGGATTCCCTGGACGACGGCGTTGACCCACGTCACGGCTGCTCAGACCCCGAAGTACGCGGTGGTGATCTGCTCGCGGGAGAGCTCGGAGGAGCGTCCGTGCAGCGAGATGCGACCCTCGAGCAGGCAGTAGACGCGGTCCGCCGCGCGGATCGCCTGGCCGATGTCCTGCTCCACGAGCACGATCGTCGTGCCGGCCCCGGCGATCGCCGGGATCGCCTCGTACAGCTGCTTCACGACCACCGGCGCGAGCCCGAGCGAGACCTCGTCGAGCAGGAGCAGCCGCGGGTTCGCCATCAGCGCTCGCCCGATCGCGAGCGCCTGCTGCTCCCCGCCCGAGAGCTTCGCGCCGGCCCGCCTGGCGAGGGGCGCGAGCAGGGGGAAGAGCTCGAAGACCCGCCGCACCGTCCAGGCCCCCGGCCGTTTGCGGTACGAGCCGACGAGGAGGTTCTCCTCGACGGACAGGCTCGGGAAGATCCGCCTGCCCTCGGGCACGAGCGAGATGCCGAGCTCGACGCGCGTGTGTGAGCGAAGCCGCCCGACCTCCTGCCCGGCGTAGACGACGGATCCGGACGAGACCGGCACGCTCCCGGCGATCGTGCCGAGCAACGTCGACTTCCCGGCGCCGTTCGCGCCGATGATCGCGAGGGTCTCGCCCTCCTCCACCTCCAGGCTGACGCCGAAGAGCGCCTGGAAGTCACCGTAGAAGCTCGAGACGCCGTCGAGACGGAGCAGCGTCAAGAGGCGTCCGCTCCAAGGTAGACGTCACGCACCTCGGGGCTCGCCATGACTGCCTGCGGGTCTCCCTCAGCCACCTTGCGACCGAAGTCGAGCGCGACGAGGCGATCGACGACCCTGAGCAGGGCGTGGACGACGTGCTCGATCCAGACGACGGCGATGCCGCGGGCGCGGACGTCCTGGATCGTGCCGACGAGCTCGTGCACCTCGTGCTCCGAGAGCCCGCCCGCGACCTCGTCGAGGAGCAGGATCTGCGGACCGGTCGCGAGCGCCCGGGCCAGCTCGAGCCGCTTGCGCTCGAGCAGCGTGAGGGTCCCCGCGAGAGCGTTCGCCTTGGCGAGGAGCGCCGTCGTCTCGAGCGCGGCGATCGAGCTCTGCTCGGCGTCCTCGTCGGAGCGGCGCTGCCCGTAGCTCGCTCCGACGAGGACGTTCTCGAACACCGTCATGCCGCCGAACGGCCGCGGGATCTGGAACGTGCGCGCGATCCCCATGTCGGCGAGGCGGTGGGCAGGCGTGCGGGTGACGTCCCGGCCGCGGAAGAGGATCTCGCCCGCGTCCGGGCGGAGGCTCCCCGCGATCAGGTTCAGCATCGTGGTCTTGCCGGCGCCGTTCGGCCCGACGACGCCGAGCGCCTCCGCCTCCTCGACCCGGAGGTCGAGATCCTGGATCACCCGCAGGGAGCCGAACGACTTCGAGACTCCCCTGAGCTCGACCACCGCCTCCATCGGGATCGTTACAGCATGCCCGGCTGCCCGGTCGACCTCCCTACGAGCCCGGGATCGGCTGGAGCGTGCCGGCGGTCGGCACGTCCGGGAAGACCGAGTTCGAGACGACGACCAGGTCGTACGTGAACTGCCCGCCGTCCGTCTTCGTCCACTGGCCTCCCGCGAGCCCCATCTTCGCGACGTTCGCGACCGGGCCGCTGCCCCACTGGACGTGGCCCGCGATCGTATCGAGGCTGGTCGCCTTGAGCGCGTCCCTGACGGCGGCCGGGTCGTCGACGTCCGTCGTGCGCTTGAACGTGTCGGCGGCGATCTCGAACACGGAGTACACGTAGCCGAGCGGCTGCGTCCACTCCTTGCCGGTCGCGCTCGTCCAGCCGTCGGCGAGCTGCTGGGAGGTCTCGCCCGTCAGCGAGGAGACGAACGGGTAGGTCGGGCTCCACCAGACCTCGGTCGACATGCCCTCGCCGAGGTCGCCGAGCGCGTCGACCGAGGAGGGGAAGAGGAGCGCCTTGCCCACCGACGCCACCTTCGGATGGAAGTCCTGCTGGGCGGCCTGCGTCCAGAAGGTCGTGAAGTCGGGCGGGACGGGCACGCCGGTGACGATCTCGACGCCCTCGGCCTTGAACTGCGAGATCTGGGCCGAGAAGTCGTCGGTGCCGCTCTCGAAGCGACCGGGGTCGACGATCGTGTAGCCGGCCTCCTGGAGCGGCTTCGGGAACCCGAGCTCCGGGTCGCCCCAGGCGTTGCCGTCGCCGTCGTTCGGCCAGAGCGCCCCGACGACCTTGTTCGTCTCGACCTGGCTCCACATGTCGAGGAAGACCGCGATGATGTCCTCGAGACCCCAGAAGTAGTGCCATTGCCACTCGTAGACCGTCTCCGGCGTGACGTCCGCGTTCCGGAAGAACCACGGTTGCCACGGGGCGACGGTGGAGAGGCAGGGCACGCCGTTCGCCTCGCAGGTGTCTCCGACAGGGTTCGTCGTCTCCGGGGTAGCGCCCGGGATCACGAGGTCGGCGCCGCCGTCGATCAGCTCCTGGGTCACCTCGGCCGCCCTGGTCGGGTCGGACTGCGTGTCCTTGATCTCGATCTCGATGGGGTGCGCCGTGCCGCCGACGTCGACCCCCTCCGCGAGGAGCTCCTGCATCAGGCCTGCGACGTACGTGTCCGTCTCGCCGAACGGGGCGAGCGGGCCGGTCTGCGGGCTGACGAGGCCGATCTTGATCGCCCGCCCGGTCGCACCGCCGGTCGCCGGAGGCGCGGCCCCGGTCTCGGCGGGAGGCGTGGGCTCGGCGGGGGCGGGCTCGCCCTCCTCGCCGCCGCCGCACGCGGCGAGGATCGGCGTCAGGCCAGCCGCGAGGCCGGCGGCACCCGCGACCTTGATGAACGTGCGGCGGTCGAGCC
>JBBILK010000068.1:0-2828 GCA_037444965.1 Actinomycetota bacterium
CCGCGGGTCGTCGCCAAGGGCAAGCGGGGCATCCTCAAGCGCGTCATCGTCGACGGCGAAGCCGTCGACTGCGATCTCCTGGTCATGGCCGGCAGCCCGCAGCCCGCCTACCAGCTCCCCGCCCACGCGGGCGCCAAGGTCGAGTACGACGGCTCGCGCGGCATCTTCGTCCCCACCGCGTTCCCGAGCCACGTCTCGGCGGTCGGCGGCGCGTCTGGCGATGTCGGAAGCCCTGCTCTTCCTCCACCGTCGCTCGGCGACACCGGTGGAAAGACCTTCGTCTGCTACTGCGAGGACCAGACGGCGAAGGACCTCGAGTACGCGATCGACGAGGGCTTCGACTCGATCCAGCTTGCGAAGCGCTACACGACGGTGACGATGGGACCCTGCCAGGGCAAGCTCTGCCACCTCAACTCGGTGCGGGTCTTCGCGAAGGCGACACACACGACGGAGGAGGAGATCGGCACGACCACGGCTCGCCCGCCGTGGACACCGGTCTCGATGGGTCTCCTCGCTGGCCGGCCGCACGAGCCGGCGAAGCGCACGTCGATGCACCACCGCCACAAGGACATGGGCGCGAGGATCTTCTGGACGGGCGCCTGGCGCCGGCCACACTCCTACGGCGACGATACGCAGACCGAAGCGCTCCGCGTGCACGAGTCGCTCGGGATCATCGACGTCTCGACGCTCGGCAAGATCCTGGTCAGAGGTGCCGACGCGGGCGCGTTCCTCGACCGGCTCTACCCGAACCGCTTCTCCGATCTGAAGGTCGGCCGGATCCGCTACGGCGTGCTCACGAACGACGCGGGCCGGATCTTCGACGACGGGACGATCGCGCGCCTCGCCGACGACGAGTACTACGTCACCACGACCTCGACCGGCGCCGAGGGCGTCTTCCAGTGGTTCGAGTGGTGGAACGCCGTCTGGCACATGGACGTCGAGCTGGCGAACGTGACCGGCGCGATCGCCGCGGTCAACGTCGCCGGCCCGAACGCCCGCAGCCTGATGGAGAAGGTCACCGACATCGACGTCTCGAACGAGGCGTTCAGCTACCTCGATGCGAAGCACGCGCACGTCGCCGGGGCGCCTGCTCTGATCCTTCGGATCGGCTTCGTCGGCGAGCTCGGCTACGAGATCCACTTCCCGAGCCCGCACGGCGAGCACGTCTGGGACGCGCTGTTCGAGCACGGACGGGACTGGAACGCCTCCCCGTTCGGGCTCGAGCCGCAACGGATCCTGCGCCTGGAGAAGATGCACATCCTCGTCGGGCAGGACACCGACGGCGAGTCGAACCCGCTCGAGGCCGCGATGTCGTGGATCGTCAAGCTCGACAAGGAGGACTTCGTCGGCAAGTGGGCGATCGAGCAGGTGGAGGAGCGTGGACTGCGCTGGATGCTCGTCGGCTTCGAGATGCCGAACGGCCGGATGCCGGTCGAGGGAGCGCAGGTCGTCGTGGACGGCAGGTCGGCCGGCCGCGTCACCAGCGTCCGCTGGAGCGAGCATCTCCAGAAGGTGATCGGCATGGCGGTCGTCCCGATCGAGCTCGCCGAGGAGGGCGGACGGTTCGACGTCCGGATCGACGGCGTCCTCGACCAGGCCGTCGTCAGGACGAAGGCGTTCTTCGACCCGGAGGGGACACGCCTGCGGTCATGACGGTCCTCGACTTCATGAGCCCCGACCGCGCGCGGGCCGATCTCGGCTTCACGCCGCTGCTTCGGTCGTCGCTCGAACGCCACCAGCGCGAGCACGGCGCGACGTTCGAGACGCGCGACGGCTGGCTCGTGCCGGTCCGCTTCCCCGGGGAAGCTGAACGGTTGGAGACCGTCGGCCTCGTCGACCTCTCGCACCTCGGCAAGATCGAAGCTCGTGGGCACGGGGATCGTGTAGACGGCAGCGAAGCTGCCGTCTGGTACCAGATCCGGCCGGACCTGGCGCTCGTCCTCTGCGAGTACCGCGACGCGTTTCTCTTGCGCGGGAAGCTCGCGCGCAGGTTTCCGTTCGTCCTCGATCAGACCGGCGCCTACGGCATCCTCGCCGTCGTCGGGCCGGAGGCGATCCGCGTGCTACGCCGCCTCACTCACCTCCACGAGTTCCCGGCCAGCGGCTCGGTCGCACACGTGGGAGCCCACGTCCTGGAGCAGGACGGCGGCTACTGGATCGTGTTCCCGCAGGAGTACGGGCACTACCTCTACGAGGTCGCGCTCGACGCTGCCGAGCAGCTCGGCGGCGGCCCGGTGGGCGTCGACCGGCTCCGGACGGTGAGATCGTGAAGGACATCTTCTTCCCGAAGCGGATGTGGCGGCGCCACGACCTGAAGCCGCGCTACGACGTGGTGATCATCGGCGGCGGCGCCCACGGCCTCGCGACGGCGTACTACCTTGCGAAGAACCACGGCATCACGGACGTTGCCGTGCTCGAGAAGAGCTACATCGGGGCCGGCGGCTCGGGTCGCAACACGACGATCATCCGTTCGAACTACCGCACGCCCGAGGGCGCGGAGTTCTACCGCGACAGCGTCAAGCTCTACGAGAGCCTCGCCCAGGAGCTCAACTTCAACCTGATGTTCTCGCAGCACGGCCACCTGACGCTCGCCCACTCCGACCGCGGCATGATCGTCTCCGCGGAGCGGGCCGAGGTGAACACGTTGCTCGGCATCGACAGCCGCGTCGTCGGCCGCGACGAGGTCAAGGAGCTCTGCCCGCAGATCAACCTCGACGGCGCGTTTCCGATCTACGGGGCGCTGTACCACCCGCCCGGCGGCGTGATCCGCCACGACGCCGTCGTGTGGGGCTACGCGCGAGGCGCGGATCGGCGCGGCGCGGAGATTC
>JBBILK010000068.1:2847-9944 GCA_037444965.1 Actinomycetota bacterium
ATCGACGTCGCGGACGGTCGAGTCCAAGGTGTCCAGACGAACCGCGGCAGCGTCGCCTGCGACACGCTCGTCGCGTGCACCGCGGGCTGGTCGACCCAGATCGGCGACATGGCGGGAGTCAAGCTGCCGATCTGGACGACGATCCTGCAGGCGTGCGTCACCGAGCCGGTGAAGCCCTTCCTCGACGTGATCATCGTCTCCGGCCAGCTCCACATCTACATCTCCCAGACCGACCGGGGCGAGTTCCTGATGGGCTCGGGCGTCGAGCCCTATCCGACCTTCTCGTTCACGGGCACGCTCCCGTTCATCGAGGAGCTCGCGAAGCACATGCTCGAGCTGTTCCCGCAGCTCGCCGGCACGAGGATCCTCCGCCAGTGGACGGGACTGTGCGACATGACGCCGGACTTCAGCCCCGTCATGGGCGTGACCGAGGTCGAGGGCTTCCTGATCGACTGCGGCTGGGGCACCTACGGGTTCAAGGCGTCGCCGATCGTCGGCACGACGCTTGCCGAGCTCGTCGCTACCCGGCAGACTCCCCGGCTGATCGAGCCGTTCCGGCTCGAGCGCTTCTACACCGACACGCTCGTGTCCGAGGCGGCGGCCGCCTCGGTCACCCACTGACCCCACCGCTAGGGCCGAACCCGTCCGGCCTGCCCGCAAGGAGACGCGAATGGCAACGAAGGTCCCGTCGAACCTCGAGATCGCCCAGGCCCACAAGCTCGAGCCGATCGCGGAGATCGCGGCACGTTACGGCCTCGAGCCCGACGAGTACGACCTGTACGGGAAACACAAGGCGAAGGTCGACCTCTCCGTGCTCGACCGGCTCGCCGGCACTCCTGACGGGAAGCTCGTCTGCGTGACCGCGATCACGCCCACGAAGGCGGGCGAGGGCAAGACGACGACCTCGGTCTCGCTCACTCAGGGTCTCGGCAAGATCGGCCGCAGGCCGGTCCTCTGCATTCGCGAGCCGTCGCTCGGGCCCGTCTTCGGGATCAAGGGCGGGGCCGCCGGCGGCGGCTACGCCCAGGTCGTCCCGATGGAGGACCTGAACCTCCACTTCACGGGCGACATCCACGCCATCGGCGCCGCCAACAACCTGCTCGCCGCGGCGATCGAGGCGCACGTGCTGCACGGCAACAAGCTCGGCATCGACCCGCTGACGATCGGCTGGCGACGGTGCGTCGACGTGAACGACCGCGCGCTGCGCCAGATCGTCCTCGGTCTCGGCGGCCGCGCGAACGGCTACCCGCGAGAGACGGGCTTCGACATCACGGCCGCCTCCGAGGTGATGGCGATCTGCGCGGTCGCCGCCGACCTCCAGGATCTCCGCCGGCGCCTGGGCGCGATCACGGTCGGCTACACGTACGACGGCGAGCCGGTCGTGGCCGAGCAGCTGAAGGTCGCTGGCGCGATGACCGTGCTCCTGAAGGAGGTCCTGAAGCCGAACCTGATCCAGACGCTCGAGGGTCAGGCCTGCTTCATGCACTGCGGGCCGTTCGGGAACATCGCGCACGGCAACTCCTCTCTGGTTGCCGCGAAGGTCGGCGTCAAGCTCGGGGACATCGTGGTCACGGAGGGTGGGTTCGCCTCCGATCTCGGCATGGAGAAGTTCCTGCACATCGTCTGCCGCCTCGGCAACCTGCGGCCGAACGCCGTCGTCGTCGTGACGACGGTGCGCGCGCTCAAGCATCACGCCGACGATCCGGACGGGGGGCTCGACGCGATCGAGAAGGGCTCTGCGAACCTGGGACGCCACCTCGGGATCGTCAGGGAGTTCGGGCTCAAGCCGGTCGTCGCGGTCAACCGCCGCCCCGAGGACACGGACGAGGAGTGCGAGCTCACCCGGAAGCTCGCGCTCGACTACGGCGCCTACCGGGCAGAGCTGAACGAGGCGTTCGAGAAGGGCGGTGACGGGGCGATCGCGCTCGCCGAAGCCGTCGTCGACGCGTGCGAGCAGCCGAACGACTTCGGCTTCCTCTATGCGCTCGACGCGCCGATCGCGGACAAGATCGAGGCGATCGCGACCCGGGTGTACAGAGCCGAAGGGGTGAGCTACCTCCCGGCTGCCCTCGAGAAGATCGAGCAGTACACGAAGGACGGGCTCGACACGGTACCGATCTGCATGGCGAAGACGCACCTCTCGCTCTCGCACGACCCCGGGCTTCTCAACGCTCCGACCGGCTTCACGTTGCCCGTGCGGGACCTGCGCGCATACACGGGCGCCGGCTGGATCGTGGCGCTGTGCGGCGACATGCAGACGATGCCCGGGTACGGTGTCAGCCCGGCGTTCCACAACGTCGACATCGACGAGACCGGCCGCACGATCGGGCTGTTCTGAATGACCGAGCGCGCGGCCGAGCCGCTGATCGAGGCCGAGGCACTCGAACGGCAGCTCGGAGACCCCGACCTGCGTGTCTTCGACTGCACCGTGATCCTCGAGGCGGGTCCGGACGGCCTCAGCATCACGTCGGGCAGGGACGGGTGGGCGTCGGCGCACATTCCAGGAGCCGATTTCCTCGACCTGATCGTCGAGCTCTCCGACCCGGGCTCGCGGTTTCGCTTCATGCTGCCCCCCGCCGAGCAGTTCGGCCGGGTGATGTCGGCGCACGGAGTCGACGACGGCACACGGGTCGTCCTCTACGACAGCCGTAACGGCGCCTGGGCGGCTCGCGTCTGGTGGATGCTGCGTGCGCACGGCTTCGATGCCGCCTCCGTGCTGAACGGCGGCTGGACGACATGGACGCTCGAGGGCCGGCCGACCTCGACCGACCCGCCTCGATACCCGCCCGGCCGCTTCCAGGCACGTCCGCGCCCGGGCGTGTTCGTCACCAGGGAGGCGGTGCTCGCCGCGATCGGAGAGGCGTCGACATGCCTCGTGAACGGCCTCAGCGGGGAGCAGCACAGCGGGCTCGCCGGTACCGTTCCCGGCGGCCGGCCCGGACACATTCCCGGCAGCGAGAACGTGCCCGCCGACGAGCTCGTCGATCCGCGAACGCGCGCCTACCTTCCCGAAGCGAAGCTTCGGGCCCGGCTCGAACGCGCGGGAGCCACAACGGCGGACCGCGTGATCACCTACTGCGGCGGCGGGATCGCGGCGAGCAGCGTGGCCTTCGCCCTGATGCTGCTCGGCCACGAGAACGTCGCGGTCTACGACGCCTCGCTCGAGGAGTGGGCCACCGACCCGAGCCTCCCGATCGAGATCGGCTGACCTCCGGCGACTCGCTGAGAGCCACCGATTCCGCGGGGTTCCGTCCTCCCCAGGTGACCGCCTTCCCCAGGTGACAGTCACGTGACTGTCACCGGACCGGTCTGCCCGTCGCCTGACCGGTCGCCGGACCCCGCCCAGCCACGAGACGCTCTCGGGTGGTTAGGGTGGGCCCGTGACGCTCGGGCAGCTCGCCGTGACGATCGCCGTTCTGGGCGGTCTCGGACTGGTCGCCAGCCGCTTCGGGCTCTCGGCGATTCCCGCGTACCTGCTGGCGGGGCTCCTGCTCGGCCCGAACGAGCCGCGCGCGCTCAGCTTGATCGAGCCGTCCGAGGTGACCGACTTCGTGGCCGAGCTCGGGCTGATCTTCCTGCTCTTCTTCCTCGGCCTCGAGTTCAGCCTCGACCGTCTCGTCCGGAGCGGACGCCACGTCGGCCTCGGCGGCTCGATCGACCTCGCCGTCAACGCTGGGCTGGGCGCCCTGGTCGGCCTCGTCGCTTTCGGTTGGAGCTTCGCTGCTCTGGTCGTCGCGGCCGCCGTCTACGTGTCGTCGAGCGCGGTCGCGGTCAAGGCCTTGATCGACTTCCGCCGGCTCGCCGACGACGAGACCGACCTCGTGCTCGCGATCCTGGTGTTCGAGGACATCGCCCTCGCGTTCGTCCTCGGCTTCGCGGCGAGCGGCGGCGGCGAGCTCGCCGACACGCTCTGGGTCGCGCTCAAGGCTCTCCTCTTCCTCACCGGCTCGCTTGCGGCCTCGCGCTTCCTCTCGCGACCCCTCGAGAGACTCCTCGCCCGGCTACCCGGTGAGATCTTCCTGCTCGCCGTCGTCGGCCTCGTCATCGGTATGGCCGCGATCGCCGAGGAACTCGGCCTCTCCGAGGCGATCGGCGCGCTGATGGCGGGGATCCTCCTCGCCGAGACGCGCCTCCGGCAGGAGATCGAGGAGCGGTTCCTGTCCTTCCGTGACATCTTCGCCGCGCTCTTCTTCTTCGTCTTCGGGCTCACGATCGATATCGGCGCCCTCGGCTCGGTCGGCTGGCTGATCGCCCTGGCGGTCGCCTTGTCCGTGCTCGGCAAGCTCGCCAGCGGGTACCTCGGCGGGATCGTCGGCGGTTTCACCCGCCGCCAGAGCCTCAACGTCGGAGCCGCGCTCGTCGCCCGCGGCGAGTTCACGATCATCCTCGCGCAGCTCGCCGCCGGGAACGCAGCGATCGCGCTCTCCGACCGGGAGGAGATCACCGCCTTCGCCGGCCTCTACGTTCTCGCCACGGCGACGATCGGCGTCGTGCTCATGAAGGAATCGAAGCGGCTCGGCCGCGCCCTCTTCCCCGTGCCTAGACTGGAGTAGGAGACCGCATGACGATCGAGCTCCGAGAGACCCGACTGCCCGGTGTGGGCGTCAAGTACGCCTTCCGGCCCGCACACGGCGGACGGCTCGCCGTGATCCTCCACAACGACGGCATGCGGGAGATCTACTTCTTCGCCCGCGCCGACGACGAGGAGCCGTGTGCCGTGATCAAGCTCGACGACGACGAGGCGCGTCAGCTCGGCGCCGTGATCGGCGGTGCCTACGAACGCCCGAAGATCGTCGAGGAGCTCGAGATGGCGCTCGGCGAGCTCGCGATCGAGTGGATACCGGTCCCGGACGGGAGCCCGGCGATCGGCAGGACGCTCGCCGACTGCGCGTTCCGCGCCCGCACAGGGATCACGATCATCGCCATCCTGCGCGAGCCGGAGCCCGTCGCGGGCGCCCAGCCGGACGACGTCATCCGCGCGGGCGACACGCTCGTCACGGTCGGGACGCTCGGCCAGTACCCGGCGTTCCGACGTCTGCTCGCCGGGGGGCCGATCGGCGAGTCTGGCTGATGCGGAGGGTCAACCGCCCTTGCGTGGCTCGACCCGAATCTTGCGATCCTCGCTCACGATCAACACGGGACAGGGCGCGCCCTCGGCGATCGCGTGGCTCACGCTGCCGAGCAACAGCCTGGCCAGAGGACCTCGCCCGCGCGTGCCCGTGACGACTAGCTCGTAGCCGCCCTGGCGCAGCTCGTCGAGAATAACCTCGGCAGGATCCCCGTGCTCGACCTTCATCTCCGACTCGACGCCGCGCTCGCGAAGGAACCCGTGCGCCTTCGCGACGTCTTCGTGAGCGTGCGGAGCCATGCCGACGTGACCGCCCGACTTGGAGCCCCTCGCATCGGGAGGCACCACTCCGAGCACGGTGAGCTGAGCCCCTTCCCCGCGGGCCAGCCAGCCCGCCTCCTCGAGCGCGGGCTGACTGCGCTCGAGGCCGTCGTAGGCGAGGAGGATCTTCATCGTGGACGCAGGTCTTCCGGCTTCTCGCGCTACCGGTACGAGCGCTCGGCCAGACTCGGATTCCGAGGCACACTCAGAGCCGCCCCGTTGAGAGTGGCGAGCAGGCGATTCTCCCAGTCGGCGTGCTGCTCCTTGCACATCGGGCAGGCCTGGAGCATCCCGTGCGCTCCGGCGTCGAGATGCCCCCAGTAGCCGCGCGAGAGCAGACCGTCGGCTTGCTTGCGGCCACACAGGCCGCAGGTCAGATACAGCGTCATCGGGAGAAACCCACCTCCTGCCGGCCCTGCCGGCGTCCGACTACCAGGGGCCGATGAACGACCCCTCGACCGTGAGCACGATGATGATGGTCGCCACGATGCAGACGACCGAGAGCAGGAGCAGCGCGGGCGTCACCCACGAGACGTGCCTCTGCTCGGGCGGGAACTCGATCTGCTTCTCGCGCAAGAACGGCATCGTCTCCCCCCTCAGGACCCGCCGCCCGCGCGGCGAAGATGGTCGGTCTGCTCCCAGAGCTTCTTGTTCTCGAGCCACGTCCAGTAGACGAGCGCCCCGATCATCAGGAGCATGCCGAGACCGGTGAGAACGAACGTCCCGGTCAGGTCGTGGTCGACGCCCGGCCCGAAGGTCCAGAACGGGCTGATCGCCGTGTTCAGGTTGCCATCGGCGTCGAGCCAGGACTCGTAGGGAAAGCTATCGATCATCGTGCCACCCTTTCGTCAGTTTGCCTCATCCGCCTGACCCCGATGTCAGTCGCCGCCCACTCGTGCACCAGGCCGGTGGCCGTTGACCTCCTGGAACGCGTCCAGCAAGACGGGCCCGGCCTCCACCTCCTCGCCAGTCGGGAGCACGATCGTCTCGGGAAGCCGCTCGAACTCTGGGAAGAAGTCCTGCTGGAACTCGGCGAGGTCGAGGCCCTCGATCTCGACTTCCGGCGGCACACGCAGCAGGTTCACCTTCTTGAGAACCCAGCTCGCGATGAAGCCGGGCAGGAAGGCCAGCGGGAAGAAGGCGAGCATGCCCATCAGCTGGCCCCCGAACGACGTTGGCACGTTGTTGACCCCTGTTGGGAAACCGCCCGCGAAGATGCCGACGAGGAGCACACCGTAGAAGCCGCAGACGCCGTGCACGGCAACCGCACCGACTGCGTCGTCGATGCGGAGCTTCTTCTCGATGTAGTTCCCCGACCAGACCGCGACGAGACCTCCCGAGAACGCCAGGACGTACGCAAGCGACGGATGGTAGATGTCGGCCCCGGCTGACACGCTGATGACGCCGGCGAGGCCGCCGGAGAGAGTCCAGAACGGGTCGCCCTTGCTCGCGATCCAGCCCCCCGTGAAGCCGCCGGCGAAGCCGATCGTGATCACGAAGGCGATTGCGCCGAGCGTGGTCGGCGAGAGATAGATGTTCAGCCAGCCCGGGAAGATCGTCGATTGGATGACCAGGCAGGCGGCGTAGAAGCCGTAGAAGCCGGTGAAGATCAGCATCAACCCCATCAGCGTGAGATGGGTGTTGTGAGGTCTGAAGGTTCGGGCTCGGCCCTGCCGGTCGTACTTCCCGATCCGAGGCCCGAGGTTGA
>JBBILK010000069.1:0-5106 GCA_037444965.1 Actinomycetota bacterium
ATCACCGCAGCCATCGTCGGCGAGGGGCTCTCCGACTCGGTCGCGCTCGTCACGGACGGGCGCTTCTCCGGCGCCACCTACGGCTTCATGGTCGGCCACGTCTGCCCCGAGGCGTTCACGGGTGGGCCGATCGCGGCGCTGCGAACCGGCGACCGGGTGACGATCGACGTGGACAGCCGGCGGATCGACATGGACGTCCCCGACGCGGAGATCGCGGCGCGGCTGCGCGACTGGACGCCGCCGCCGCCGCGCTACCGCAGCGGGGTGCTCGCGAAGTACGCCTCGCTCGTGCAGTCCGCCAGCGAGGGCGCGATCACGCGGCCGGCGTAGGGCGGCGTCCCGCCCGGCCGAGAGTCGCCGTCGGCCTGCTACGCGCCGTACAACTCAACCTGCGCTTGATGGCCCCTGGCGGCCGCGAGCTTCGCGTCGCAGGTGACGAGCGGCGCCTCGAGGAGCTCGGCCAGCGCGACGAAGGTGGCGTCGTAGGCGGTCAGTCGATCGCGGAGGTCCCACACGCGCTGGAGAAGGGGCCGGTGCGGGTAGCGGATCAGCGAAAGGAGCTCGAAATCCCGGCGCGCGTCGATGGCGCGGTCGACGCTGAGCTCGCCGTGGCGTGCGAGCCGGCGGAGGGCCTGGACGAACTCGACGTCGACGATGTGCGGCGCGTGGAGACGCTCACCCGCCAGGCGTCGCACGAGCTCCGGCTTGTACGGCCGGACGGCCAGCGCCTCGACCAGCGCCGAGGTGTCGGGGACGATCACTCGTCACCCGCCTCGCGTCCCGCCCGGATCGCGGCCACGATTGCCTCGTGGGAAGCGCCGCCGGAACGCGCCGCTGCTCTGGCCAGCACTTCCTCGACCGTCGGCTGCTGCGCGACGAGGGTGATCTCGCGGCGCAGGAACTCCGACAGCGACAGCCCTGCAGCCGCGGCTCGCGCCCGCAGGACCCGGTGGACGTCATCGGGGACGTCCCGGATCTGCACGTTCTTGGACATGGGCCGATCCTAGCATGCGAAACGCATGCATTACATGTCCTTTGCAGGCATTGGTCAGTAGAGGACGAGGCGATCGCGGTGAACCGCTTCGAGCCCGCGCGGCCGTCGCCGGAGCTCGTCGGAGCTCGCGCCCGCAATTCCCTTCGCGAACGGCACGCCGTCGGGGCCGAGGATCTCGACGCCGTCACCGGCGGCGAAGCGGCCCTCGCAGCGGGCGATGCCGACCGCGAGCAGGCTCGCCCCGTCGTCCACGAGCGCCTTCATCGCCCCGGCGTCGACGCGGAGCCGGCCCGAGACGGGCTTCCCGAACCGCAGCCAGGCCTTGAACGCCGACGGGGTTCGCTCGCCGGCCGCGAAGCGCGTGCCGCGCGGCTCGCCGGCGAGGATCGGTGCGAGCACCGCCCGTCCCGTTCCCCCTGCGATCACGGTCGGGATCCCTGCCGCCGCCGCCACCTCGGCGGCGAGCACCTTGCTGCGCATCCCACCCTTGCCGAGCGGCGAGGCGCCGCCGAGGACGGCCGTGCGGGCGACCGACCCGTCCGTGATCAGCTGCGCGCCAGGCTTCCCGGGCGCCCGCGAGAGGACGCCCTCGACGTGGGTGAGCAGCACGAGCAGCCGGGCCCGCGCGAGGACGGCGACGTGGGCGGCGAGCGCGTCGTTGTCCCCGAACGTGATCTCGTCGGTCGCGGTCGCGTCGTTCTCGTTGACGACCGGCACGGCGCCGAGACCGAAGAGCGCGTTCAGCGCGTTGCGTGCGTGCACGTAGGCGGCGCGGTCGGCGACGTCCGAGCTCGTGAGCAGGATCTGCGCGGCGGGGATCCCCTCCCGGCCGAGCGCCTCCTCCCAGGCCGCCTGCAGCCGGGCCTGGCCGAGCGCCGAGGCCGCCTGGAGCCTCGGGATGCTCCTCGGACGGCGCTCGAGCCCGAGCCGGGGCAGACCGAGCGCGATCGCGCCCGACGAGACGACGCAGACGGGGATGCCCGAGTGCACGACCTCGGCGATCTCCCGCGCGCGGTCGCGCAGGACCTGGCGCCGAACCTGCGCGCGCGCCCCGACGATCAGCGTCGTTCCGAGCTTGACGACGAGGGGTCGTTTCACCGACGTTGGGTGCCGTCTCCGACCACCCGGTACTGCCGCAGCCAGAGGTCGCGATAGGTTACCGGGCCTCGGGGGCCCGGTGTCCAGTCGACGTTGATGCCCGTCTCCGGGGCTCCCGTCAAGGCGAACCCGTCGGTGAAGCGCGTCGGTGCCTGCCAGAACGCGGCGGTACCGCGGTAGCCGTCGAGGAAGCGCCCGGCGGCCTCCTCGTCCTCCGCGACGATCGTCGCGGCGAGCCCCGAGGTCTCGCCGTTCGCGATCCGGACAGCATCGTCGAGGTCGTCGACCACGTCGACGGTGACCGTGGCGACGTACTCGGTGTCGTTCGCCCACTCGTAGCCGAGGCGCCGGTCGTGCGCCGCCATCGGAGCGAGCGCGCGCGCCCGCTCCGTGCCGCGGGCCTCGAGGCCGAGCCGGCCGAACAGCTCGAGCAGGTCCGGGAGCAGCGAGGACGCCTCGCGGTCGACGAGGCAGAGGTTGAGCCGGTTGCAGACGCCCAGCCGGTCGAGGCTGGCCTCGGCGACGGTGAGGAGCGTCGCCCGGGCGGCGCTGCCGTGGGCGTACAGCACGCCCCCGCCCTCGGCGTGGGCGAGGGTGCGGACGCCGTGCTCGGCGGCGAGCCGGGCGAGCGCGGCGGTCGTCTCGCCGCTGCCGCGCAGGATCACGAGCGGGATCTCGGCGGGGAGCGTGACGAGGGCCCGCGCGCCCTCGCGGTCCGCCGAGCGGACGAGACCGACCGCGCCGGGCGGGAGCCCGGCACGCTCGAGCGCGGGACGGAGGATCTCGTCGACGAGCACCGTCACCGTCCGCAGCGCAGCGCCGCCCGTGCGCAGCACCGCCGTGTTCAGGCTCTTCAGCAACTGGCCGGCCACGTCGAGGGCGACGTTCGGCCGCGCCTCGAAGTTCGCGCCGACGGTGCCGATCGGGATCCGCCGCTCGCTGACGGCGAGCCCGTTCGGGAGCGTCCAGGACGCGATCTCGCGCTCGAGCGGCGGGATCCGGGCCATCGTCTCCACCTGCTCGGCCAGCGAGTCGATCCGCCCGTCGTCGAGCCGGAGCCGGTCGAGCGTTCCCTCGTCGAGCCGCCCGGCGGCTGCTTCGCAGTCGGCCTCGTTCGCGGCGAGGACCGTCGCCCGCCGCTCGCGGACGCGCGCGGCCGCCGTCGCGAGCGCCTCGGCGACCGCTGCGTCCTCGAGGAGCGTCGCCGCCGCGTTCGCCTGGAGCGCCTCTTGCCGGACGAGCTCGCGGAGATCCACAGCTCGTGGTTATACTCGTTCAGGAGCGGGCGCCGTCCCGCTCACATCGAGAGAGGCTGAGGGAACCGGCCCTGTGAAGCCTCGGCAACCTGTCCGATCCGGGCAAGGTGCCAACCCCGGCCGGGCCGTCTGGCCCGGAAGGATGTCGAGCGAGACGGAAGGAGAGATCCGGTGCCTGCTACCCATCTTCGTTGTCGTTCCTGCGGGGCCGAGCACGAGCTCGGGCCGTTCGCGGTGTGCTCGCGCGATTTCGGCCCGCTCGACCCGGTCTACGACTGGGCGGCGCTTCGGCAGACGGTCACGCGCGAGTCGATCGCGTCCGGGCCGGCGTCGATCTGGCGCTACGCGGAGCTCCTGCCGGTGGCCGCGCCGGCCGAGCCGCGGCTTGCGCCCGGGTTGACGCCGCTCGTCCAGGCGCCCCGGCTCGCGTCGGCGCTCGGGCTCTCGGAGCTGTACCTGAAGCTCGACACGGCGAACCCGACGCACTCGTTCAAGGACCGCGTGGTCGCGGTCGCCTGCGCGAAGGCCCAGGAGCTCGGTCTCGACACGCTCGCCTGCTCCTCCACGGGCAACCTCGCGAACGCGGTCGCCGCGCGGGCCGCGGCGGAGGGGATGGAGGCGGCCGTGTTCTGCCCGGCCGACCTGGAGCCGGAGAAGCTGGTCGCGACCGCTGTCTACGGCGCGACGCTGTACGCGGTGCGGGGCACGTACGACGATTGCAGCCGGCTCACGGTCGAGCTCTCGTTCGAGCTCCCGTGGGGGTTCGTCAACGTCGGCCTGCGCTCCTACTACGCGGAGGGCTCGAAGACGCTCGGGTTCGAGATCGCCGAGCAGCTCGGCTGGCGACTCCCCGACGTGGTCGTGGCGCCGATCGCGTCGGGCGCCATGTACTCGAAGGTCAGCCAGGGCTTCGCCGAGCTGCTCGAGCTCGGGCTCGTCGAGGGCAAGGAGCCGAGGATGATCGGCGGCCAGGCCGAGGGGTGCGCCCCCGTGGCCAGCGCGTTCGCCGAGGGGCGACGGGTGACGCCGGTCAGGCCGAGCTCCGTCGCCCGCTCGCTCGCGATCGGCAACCCGGCCGACGGCGAGCTCGCCGTCGCGACCGCGCTGCGCACGGACGGCGACATCCTCGTCACCCCGGAGGACGAGGTCGGGCTGAACATGGCGCTGCTCGCCGAGACGACCGGCGTCTTCGGCGAGACCGCCGCCGGCGTCACGCTCGGAGCGCTTCGCGAGGCGGTCCGCCGCGGCGGGGTCGGCGACGGCGACCGGGTCGTCCTGCTTGTCACCGGCGACGGCCTGAAGACGCCGGACCCGATCTCCGAGCGCCTCTCCCCGGTCGAGATCGACGCGGACGCCGACGCCCTGCTCGACCGCCTCGGGGTGGTGTGAGAGCCGTGGCGAACGCATTCCTGGGCGCGCTCGCGGACGGGCGCGTCCTGCTCGCCGACGGCGGCGTCGGGACGGGGCTCCAGAACCTCGGCCTCCCGCCCGGCCAGCCGCCCGAGGAGCTCGTCTTCGACCGGCCGGACGTCGTGCTCGACCTGCACCGCCAGTTCGCAGAGGCCGGAGCGGACATCATCCTCACGAACACGTTCGGCGCGACCCGGACGCGGCTCGCGCACTCGGCCTACCAGGATCGGGTTCGGGAGCTGAACGGGCGGGCGGTCGAGCTCGCCCGCGAGGCTGCGGCCGCGTCCGGCGCGCTCGTCGCGGGAGCGATCGGCCTCGCCGGCGTGGCTGCATTCTGGGTAACCGTCG
>JBBILK010000069.1:5139-9854 GCA_037444965.1 Actinomycetota bacterium
AGGCGGCCGCGCTCGCGGACGGCGGCTGCGACCTGCTCGTGGTGGAGACGCAGTTCGCGCTCGACGAGGCGGCCGCCGCCGTTGAGGGAGCACGCGACGCGACCGACCTGCCGGTCGTCGCCAGCTTCAGCTTCGACAGGGATTCCCGGCTCGGCCCGAGGACGATGATGGGAGTCGCCGCGAAGCAGCTCGTCGAGACGATCGTGCCGCTCGGCGTCGCCGCGATCGGCGCGAACTGCGGCGGCACGATCGAGACGACCGAGGCGGTGATCGCCGAGCTCGCCGCGCTTCTCCCCGGCCTGCCGCTGTGGGCGAAACCGAACGCGGGCCTGCCCGCGCCCGGAACGTTCCCCGCCTGCTACCCGCTCACGCCGGCGCAGGCGGCGGAGGCAGCGGTCCGGCTCGCCGACACCGGTGCGCGGATCATCGGGGGCTGCTGCGGCACCACCCCCGACCACGTACGCGCCATCGCCGAGGCGCTCGGCAGCCGGGCCGCAGCCTGAGCGCCGGGAGGTCGGGCTCGGGCCGACCATCCCTATAGATTCCAAAGTCGCTTTATTGACAGAAGCGACTTCACTATCTAAAGTGGTCGCCCATGACCGCGCCCACCTCGCCTCTCCGCGAGAGGCCCGACGCAACCTGGGAGCTCGTTCTCAAGCGCAACCCGGTCGAGCGCCTCAAGCGGGAGAAGGCCCCGCTCGGGATCCGGGAGGAGCTGCCCGCGCTCATCGCCGCCGGCTACGAGCAGGTGCCCGAGGAAGACATGGTGCGCCTGCAGTGGTGGGGGCTCTATCACGACAAGCCGAAGGTCGGGCGCTTCATGCTGCGTGTCAAGCTCCCGGGCGGTCACCTGACGCCTGCGAAGCTCCGAGCGATCGGCGAGGCGTCGAACCGCTACGGCCGGGGCGACGGCGAGCTGTCGACCCGCCAGTGCATCCAGCTGCACTGGCTCGAGCTCGCCTCGCTCCCGGACCTGCTCGCCCACCTCGAGGCGGCGGGCCTCTCGACCGCCGGAGGCTGCGGCGACACTGTCCGTAACATCACGGGCTGCCCCGTCCAGGGCCTCGACGCGGACGAGCTGTTCGACTGCTCGCCCGTCGTCGAGGAGGCCGCGGCGTTCTTCTACGGCAACCCGGACTACTGCGATCTTCCTCGCAAGCACAAGTACTCGATCGCCGCGTGCGCCGACCGCTGCAACGCGCCCGAGATCAACTGCGTCTCGCTCGTGGGCGCGCTGCGCGACGGCGAGGAGGGCTTCGCCGTGCTCGTCGGCGGCGGCCTCTCCTCCGTCCCGCGCCTCGCGCGCGAGCTCGGCGTGTTCGTCCCGAAGGCGGAGGCCGTCGACGTGCTCCGCGCGGTGACCGACGCCTGGAAGGAGGACCTCCGCTACCGGGTCTCGCGCGTCAAGGCGCGCCTGAAGTTCATGGTCGACGACGTCGGGCCCGAGGGCATGCGCGAGCGCGTGGAGGAGCAACTCGGCCGGCCGCTCGACGACTTCCGCCTCACGCCTGCGCCGGAGCCGAAGGACCATCTCGGTGTGCATCCCCAGAAGCAGCCCGAGCTCGTCTACGTCGGGGTGCCCGTTCACCTCGGCCTCGTCTCCGGCGACCAGATGATCGCGGCAGCCGATCTCGCGGAGGAGCTCGGCGCCGACGTCAGGGTGACCCGACAGCAGAACCTCGTGCTCGCGAACGTGCCCGGCCCCCGGGCCGAAGAGGCGATCGAGCGGCTTGCGGACATCGGCTTCCCCCTCGCCGTCAACCGCCTTCGCGGCCGCTCGATCGCCTGCACGGGCGAGCCCCACTGCAACTTCTCCGTCACCGAGACGAAGTCGCGTCTCGGCGAGCTCGTCGAGCACCTCGAGGCTCGTTTCGGCGAGGCGGCCGCGCCGCTGCGGCTTCACCTCGACGGCTGCCCCCACGCCTGCGCGCAGCACTGGGTCGGCGATCTCGGCTTCCAGGGCACGACCGCCCGCGACGCCGACGGGAAGCGGCGACCCGCCTACGACGTGTTCGTCCGCGGCGGCCTCGGCCCGGACGCGGCGATCGGCCGCCCGCTCTTCCGGCGGGTGCCGAGCGAGGCCCTCGATGCCGCGGTCGAGGGTCTCGTCGGCGGCTGGCTCTCCGGGCGGGAAGGCGGCGAGGGCTTCACCGCGTTCACGCGGCGGCTCTCCGACGAGGAGCTCGGCCGGCTCGCCGGCCTCCAGCCCGCCGGGGGGCGGGCCGAGCGGGAGGAGGACGCGTGAGACACCCTCTGTCAACCTCGGACCGTTCAGGCGGCCTCTGCGAGCGGTTGGAGCGCGCGGTTGCGGTTGGCGGTGTGGACGGCTTCGTCGTAGGGGACGTCTTTCTGCAGGCAGTGCCAGAGCACCTTGAGCCAGCGGTTGCCGAGCGCGCGGAGGGCGGCGTTGTGGCCTTTGCCGGCGGCCCGCTTCTGGTCGTAGAACTCGCGTGCCCAGGGCGAGCTGCGGAGGCTGCAGAAGGCCCATTGCTGGACGGCGTTGCCGAGGTGGCGGTTGTAGGCGAGCCGGCAGGAGATGACGAGCTCGCTTTTGCCGGAGCGGCGGGTGACGGGTGCTTTGCCGGCGTAGCATTGGAGCGCGTTCGGCGACTCGAACTGGTTGGGATGGTCGCCGATCTCGCCGGCGACCCTGGCGGCGAGGCGGTCACCGAGGCCGGGAAAGCTCAGGTAGACCTCGCCGCCAGGGAAGCTCTGCCCCCGTTCGTCCTCGCGCGGCTGCTTGGCTCGGCCGCGGCGGGGGGCGCCGAGCAGGAGCTCGCCCATCCGCCGCTCCCAGGCGCGCCGTTGGGCACCGATCGCGAGCAGCTGCTGCGCGCTGAGCCGAATCGTGTCGGCCTTGGCGCGGACGAGGTAGGCCCGCGGTTGGAAGTGATCGCCGGCGAGCGCGGCCTCGACCTTGTCGCCGAAGCGGTCGGGCCAGCCGTGGCGGCAGTTGCGGGCGAAGGCGACCAGCTCGTCGTGTGTGGCCGTCTTGAGCGCCTTGGCCGTCGGCCAGCGCTCGAGCAGGCGCAGGAAGACGGGCGCGCCGAGGTCGGCGCCGGCGATCTCGAGCGCGGCCGGGAAGGTGGCGATCAGGTCTTGGCGCAGCCGGTTCAGGAGCCGCCGTTCGTCTCTGGCGGCCCGCTCGTCGTCGCGGGCGATCGCCCTGAGCTCGCCGGCGAGCTCGCCGTGCGGGATCAGCGGCCGCAGCCGCTCGAAGCGATCCAGGGCGAGCAGGCAGGCGATGCGGGCGTCCTCGGCGTCGTCTTTCTTCTTCGCCGGGCCGCGCCGCCTGGCGACCAGGTCCGGGTTGACCGGCACGACGACGTAGCCGGCGTCGAGCAGCCGCTCGACGAGGAGGCCGTGCCGCGACTCGAGCACGACCCTAACCTCGGCCGGGTCGGACTCGAGCACCGCGATCCGCTCGACGAGCGCGTCGACCGCCTTCGGCGAGTGCTCGACGCGGCCAACGTCGAACACGCCTTCTCCCGGCCGCCCCAGCGCGACCAAGTGGAACTCCTCCGACCAATCGATCCCGACAGCGAGCACACAGCCTCCTCTCAATCGAAACAGAGAAACACGAACAAGCTGGAGACACGGCGCCGTGCTGATGGACCAGTCCTCGCCGGACGACACCCTCGTGGGCGTCGGGCCTCCGGGAACCACCCCCGCGGGCGCCGTCTCACATCAGTCCTCACAAGACAAGCGTCGGAAGCGCTCCGCGGGGGAAAGCTCCATGGAAAGAGAGGGTAAAGCCATCAGCGTCTACGAGCTCGACGAGCTCGAGGCGGGCGAGCTCTCCGTCGAGTTCGAGGGCGCCGAGCCCTGGGAGCTCCTCGAATGGGCGATCGATCGGTTCGGGCCGAGCATCGCCCTCTCGACGGCCTTCCAGATCGACGGGGTCGCGCTGATCGACATGACGTACCGGATCGATCCGGCAATTCCCGTGTTCTCGGTCGACACGGGCCGGCTGCCGCAGGAGACCTTCGAGCTGATCGAGCGCCTGCGGGAGCGCTATCCAGGGCTCGACCTGACCCTGCTCTCGCCCGAGGCCCGGCTGGTCGAGCGAATGGTCGCGGCGCACGGCCCGAACCTGTTCCGCCGCGAGGTGTCACTCCGGCTTCTCTGCTGCCAGGTGCGCAAGGTGCTGCCGCTCCAGCGCCACCTCGCCGGCCTCGATGCCTGGATCACTGGCCTGCGGCGCGATCAGTGGGCGACGCGCACGAGCATCCGCAAGGTCGAGATCGACCACGACCACGGCGCGATCGTGAAGCTCAACCCCCTCGCCGAGTGGACCGCGGACGAGGTCTGGGAGTACGTGCGGGCGAACGAGGTTCCCTACCACCCGCTCTACGACCAGGGCTACACGTCGATCGGCTGCGCCCCCTGCACGCGCCCGGTCGCCGCGGGCGAGGCGGCCCGCGCGGGCCGCTGGTGGTGGGAGGAGAACGCGCCCAAGGAGTGCGGCATCCACTGCGCGGTCGAGACCGGCGGGCTCGAGCACGAGCTGCACGCGCTCCTCGGGGAGGAAGAGCCGTGAGCGGGGCCGTCCGGATCGGCGAGTCCGAGCGTGAGGTCGCGATCGGCGAGGTGGAGGCGGTGGACACATACACCGTCCGCGTCCACCTGAAGGACCTGGGCAAGGCCCAGACGCTCGACGCCATGGCCAGCGCCTTCGACCGCTTCGTCCTCGTCTCGCCTAAGGCCTACGACGA
>JBBILK010000070.1:0-9788 GCA_037444965.1 Actinomycetota bacterium
GCAAGGTGAAGACGAGATGAGCCGAAACTGTCGGCACATCTCGGTGACGGTCCACGCTAGGACGCCGGCCGGCTGCTAGTCGGCTGATCCGTTCCGCTGCTCGTGCAGGCGGGCGTGCTCGGCGTCGTGGACGAGCCACGCGTGGCCGAACTCGCTCATCGCGTGGATGATCGGGAGCAGCGCGCCGCCCTTCTCGGTCAGCTCGTACTCGACCCGCGGCGGCGACTCGGGGTAGCTCTGGCGGCGAACGACGCCCTCGCGCTCGAGCATGTCGAGACGCTCCGACAGCGTGCGCGGGCTGATCCCCGGGCAGGCTCGCTCGAGCTCGGAGAACCGCCGCGCTCCTTCGGAGAGGTCGTGCACGATGATCGCCGTCCACTTCGAGCCGATGATCTCCGCGGTGCAGGCGACTGCGCACTCGGCGTCGTGAACGGGTCGCATCGTGCGTCGCATCGTGCGCATGGGCGCATTCTAGACCAGCAGCTCGGCGGTCATGGCGTCGGGCCGCCCTGCGGCTCCCGCGGCCCGCGCGCGTCGCATGGCCTTGTGCTCGTAGAGCCGCCGGTCGGCCGCCTCGAAGAGCCGTCTCCCGTCGCCCGCGTCCTCCGGGTACGCCGCCCAGCCGAGGCTCGCCGAGAGGCCCGCCGCGGTGACCGTCTCGCGGAGACGCTCGGTCATCACCTCCGCCTCGACTGCCCCGGCGCCACTCACCAGGACCGCGAACTCGTCGCCGCCGATCCTCGCCACCACGTCCTCGCGGCGCACTGCTCCGGCGAGCGTGGTCGCGAAGGTGGTGAGCGCCTCGTTGCCCGCGATGTGGCCGCGGGTGTCGTTGATCTCCTTCAGCCCGTCCAGGTCGGCGAGCACGAGCGCGAACGGCGTGCGGGCGGCGAGCCGGCGCGCGAGCGCTGCCTCGTAGGCGCGGGCGTTCAGGAGCCCCGTGAGGGGGTCGATGTCCGCGAGCGTCCGGAGGCGAGTGGCGAGCTCGCGATGGTCGGCGACGAACTTGCCGATCAGCGCGCCGATCGTCGTGTAGGTGAGCAGCCGCAGGCCGGCGGTGGTCGTGATCAGCTCGCTGTCGGCGAGGCGCGGGCTGAGAATGACGCCGAGCGCGTAGACCTCGCCGGCGACGATCCCGGCGGCGGCGCCGGAGAGGGGGGAGGTGGCGAGCGCGACGAGTGCGACCGGCAGGTAGAGGAAGTAGCCGATTCCGAGGCTCGGCACCTCGAGGAAGAGCATGCCGAGCAGCGAGAGCACGAACAGCGCCGCCGAGACGGCGAGGGCGCGGCCGCGATGCGCGAGCGTGACGGGCATGCGTGATGGTCATCGCCGGATTCGGGCCCCCTGGCATCCCCCGGACGAGGGATCCGGGCCCGTCGGGCCGCTACTCCCAGGGCGGCGGGTTGTGCACCCAGCGCCCGCCGACCATGGTGGCGACGACGGTGACGTCGGCGAGCTCGTCCGGGTGGCAGGCGACCGGGTCCCGGTCGAGGACGACGAGGTCGGCGAGGTAGCCGGGGAGCAGCTTGCCGCGCCGGCGCTCGTCTCCCGCGAGCCAGGCCGGGCCGGCGGTGCTGGCGCGGAGCGCCTGCTCGACCGTCAACGCCTGCTCGGGGTGCCAGCCGGGCCGCTCGTCGAGCGTGCGTGCGACCGCGGCTCTGATCCCGAGCAGCGGGTCGAGCTCTTCGATCGGCGCGTCGGAGCCGTTGACGAGCGTCGCGCCGGAGTCGAGGAGCGAGCGGAACGCGTACGCTCCGTTCGTCTTCCCGGCCCAGCGCTCGTCTGCCAGGTCGCGGTCGGAGGGCGCGTGGCTGAACTGGACGGAGCAGGCGATGCCGAGCGCGGCGAAGCGGGGCAGGTCGTCGGGGTGGAGGAGCTGGGCGTGCTCGACGCGCTGCCGCAGGCCTCTCGGCTGCCACGCCGGCCGCGTCGCCTCGAATGCGTCGAGCGCCTCGCGGTTCGCGCGGTCGCCGATCGCGTGGACGGCGAGCGGCCAGCCGGCCTCGGCAGCCCGGCGGACGAGGTGTGCGAGCTCCTCACCGCTCGTGATCACGACGCCCGAGCCGTCGAGCAGCCACGCCGTGCCCGAGCCGAGCGTCCCGTCCATGAACGCCTTCAGGTAGCCGATCCGGAACAGGTCGTCGCCGATCCCTGAGCGCAGCCCGAGCGCCTCGAGCTCGTCGAGCTGCTCGTGCGGGACGGATTGCCAGACGCGGAGGGTCAGCAGCCCGTCGGCGTGCAGCCGCTGCCAGATCCGCACCGCTCCGAGCCAGCCGTCCTTGTCGTGCACTGCCGTCACGCCGCGGGCGTGCGCGATCCGGATGCCGGCCCGGACGGCCTCCACGTACTCGTCTTCTGAGACGTCGAGGTAGCGCGCCCGGAAGCGCCAGGCGCTCTCCTCGCGCAGGAGCCCCGTCGGCTCGCCGTCGTCGCCCCGTTCGACGACCCCGCCGGGCACGGCGAGGTCGCCGCCGGCCCGGGCGAGCCCGGCGCTGTTCAGCCAGAGCGAGTGGTCGTCTTTCGCCCAGAGCGCGGTCGGGACGTCGCCGGTGACCGGGTCGAGGTCGTGGCGGGAGGGCTCCACCTGGGGGCGCCAGTCCCCGCTGCGCCAGCCGAAGCCGATCAGCCAGCGCCCGGGTGTCGCCGTCGCGGCCGCGTCGCGGACGCGCGCGACGGCCTCGTCGAGCGAGCGGCAGCCTTCGAGCCGCACCTGGCGTTGCGCGAGCGCCCAGGTGGGGAAGTGCACGTGGGCGTCGGAGAAGCCGGGGAGGACGCAGCGGCCGCCGAGGTCGATGCGCTCGGGCGTCGGCAGCGCGAGCTCGTGTGTCCCGACCCCGCCGACGATCCGTTCCCCGGCGATCGCGAGCGCGGCCACGGTCGGGAGCGACGGCTCCATCGTCCTGATCGACCCGTGTTCGAGGATCACGATGCAGCGAGTTGTGGCACTATCCTGATTTGTGGCACATTTCCTATGGTATGACAGGTGAACGGCTCATGGTGGCGACGATCAGGCTCGGTCGGCAGGGGCGTGCGGTCATTCCCGCCAGGTTCCGGCGTGCGCTCAAGCTCGACGCGGGCGACGAGCTTGCGGCCTGGCTCGAGGACGACCGGCTGGTGCTTCAACGCCGCGACGATCTCGAGCGTGACCTCTGGGAGATGTTTGCGAGCATCGAGGGAAGCCTCGTCGACGAGCTGATCGCCGGGCGGCGATCGGAGGCAGACCGCGAACGCCTCGACGAGCGGTCGTGATCCTCGACGCCTCGGCCCTGCTCGCCTATCTCCACCGTGAGCGGGGGTTCGAGCACGTGCGGCAGGCGCTCCTCGGCGGAGCGGTGATCAGTGCGGTCAACCTGGCGGAGGTCGCCTCCGTGCTCTCGGCGCGGGGCATCGACGCGGGACTGGTCGCCGGTCGAGCCCGAGCGCTCGGGCTGCGCGTCGAGCCGTTCCTCGAGGAGGATGCGCTCGCGGTGGGCGAGCTCCGCCTGCAGACCGCGCGCCTGGGGCTTTCTCTGGCCGATCGTGCTTGCCTCGCACTTGCTCGTCGTCTCGGGCTTCCCGTGCTGACGAGCGATCGGCACTGGGCGGAGCTGGGCGCCGGTCTCGAAGTCAGGCTCATCCGGTGATCGCAGGGGCAGTTCCCTCGACCGAGATCGAGCGCCGCCTCGCGGCCTTCCAGGCCGCGCTGCGGAAGGACGATCTCGCAGGGGCGGTGATCGTCCAGTCGGCCGACCTCTTCTACTTCACCGGCACGGCGCAGAGCGCGCACCTCGTCGTCCCCGGCACCGGTGAGCCAGTCCTGCTGGTTCGCAAGACGCTCGAGCGGGCGCGGGCGGAGTCGCCGCTCGCGCGGATCGAGCCGATGCGCTCGCTGCGCGAGCTGCAGGAGGCGATGCGGGCGGCCGGCGTCGAGCGCGGCCCGGTCGGCTTCGAGCTCGACGTCCTGCCGGCCGCCCGCTACCTCGACTACGCGAGGCGGCTCGACGGCTACGAGCTCGTCGACTGCTCGCCGCAGGTCCGCCGGCTGCGGGCGGTGAAGAGCGCCTGGGAGCTCGAGCGGATCCGCGAGGCGAGCGCGACGATGGCGCAGGTCGGCGACCGCGTGAGGGCGGTGCTCCGCGAAGGGATGAGCGAGCTCGAGCTCGCCGCCGAGGTCGAGGCCTGGCTCCGCCGGCAGGGCCACCAGGGGATCCTGCGCATGCGCGCGTTCAACGGCGAGATCCACTACGGGATGGTCGCCGCCGGCCCGAGCGCGGCGGAGCCCGGGGGAACCGATACGCCGCTCGTCGGCGCCGGCCCGAACCCGTCCGTCGGCAAGGGCTCCTCGGCACGACCGATTCGGCGCGGCGAGCCGGTGATCGTCGACCTCGTCGGCACCTCCGGGGGGTACGCGTCCGACCAGACGCGGACGTTCTCGCTGGGACCGCCGCCCGCGGAGCTGCGCGAGGCGTACGAGGCGGCCCGGACGATCCTGCACCGGGTCGCCGCCGAGGCCCGCCCCGGCGTTCCCGCGTCCCGGCTGTACGACCTCTCGGTCGAGCTCGCCGGCGAGCGCCGCGAGCACTTCGCGAGCTTCGAGCGGGTCTCGTTCGTCGGCCACGGGCTCGGGCTCGAGATCGACGAGCCGCCGTTCCTCGCCCGCGGCTACGACGAGCCGCTCGTCGAGGGCATGGTGTTCGCGCTCGAGCCGAAGTTCTTCTACCCGGACCTGGGCGCGGTGGGCGTCGAGAACACGTACGCCGTCACGGCGGACGGCGTCGAGCAGCTGACCACCGCCCCGGAGGAGCTCGTCGAGGTCTGAGGACGTCTCCGGAGAACACGAAGCGTCACGCCGGAGCGCACGCTTCGCGCCGATGTTGCTACATTTCGTGCGCCTCTTGTAGCGCTTTCTCAGTCAAGATCGATGGACGTGGGAATCAGGGAGCTCCGAGCGGATCTGAGCCGCTTCGTGAAGCGGGTGCGGGCTGGTGAGGAGATCACCGTCACCGACCGCGGCAAGCCCGTGGCCAGGCTCGTGCCCTTCTCGGGGGAGAGCAAGCTCGACCGGCTGATCCGGGAGGGCCGGGTTACGCCCGCGCCTCGCCCGCGAGTCAAGCGCCCGGAGCCACCGATCACGGGCGCCGGTCCGCTGAGCGATATCGTTCTCGAAGACCGGCGCTGATCGCCTACTTCGACACGTCGGCGTTCGTCAAGCTCGTCGTCGACGAGCGTGGGTCCGAGCAGGCGCTGGAGCTCTGGATGGCCGCCCGTCGCCGGGTCTCGTCGCGCCTCCTCTATCCCGAGACGCGAGCGGCGATCGCGCGAATTGCCAGGATGGGGCGGCTTCCCGCAAGCGAGCTGCGGGGTGCTCGGCGACGCGTGGAGTCCCTGTGGGAGGACCTGGGCAGGATCGAGCTCGAGGCGTCCCTTGCGAGGCGTGCCGCGGATCTCGCCGAAGAGCACGCCCTCAAGGCCTACGACGCCGTGCATCTCGCGTCGCTCCTCGACGTTGCGGACGAGGAGACGGTGCTCGCCGCGGCGGACGGTCAGCTCAAAGCGGCAGCGCAGGCGCTCGGGCTCGCCGTAGCCCGCCTCCCGTAGGCGAAGCGGCCGGGCCCGGGGCTAGACGACGCCCTCGATCTGCTTCAGGACGTCCTTGCCGTCGGCCTTCGCGCGGTCTCGCCCGGAGCCGCCGGTCGCGGTGTCCTTCCAGTTGTCCTTCGTGAAGAAGAGGTCGTTGCCGCTGCCGCCGTAGAGCTTGTCCTTGCCGGCGTTCCCGTACAAGCGGTCGTTGCCGCCGAGGCCGTAGATCTTGTCGTTGCCGGCGAGGCCGCAGATCACGTCCTTCTTGTTCGTGCCGCGCAGCACATCGGGCCCGGCGGTGCCGACGATCGTGCAGATGTCGTAGACGCTGCCGCCGCCCGAGCCGCCGCTTCCGCCGCCGCCGGTGTCGGCCAGCTCGAAGGTCGCGCTCACCGAGAGCTCACCGCCCGCCGTCACGATGCAGGTCGTCCCGATCGAGTTGCCGCAAGCCCCGCCCCACTGCTTGAAGACGGAGCCGTCGGCCGGCGTCGCCGTCAGCGTCACTTCGGTGTCGGGCGGGAAGCCGCCGATGCAGTCCGTGCCGCAGTCGATCCCGGCCGGCTGGCTCGTCACGGTGCCCTGGCCGCCTCCCTGCAGCGTGACGACGATCGTCTCCGAGCCGCCGCCACCCGTGGGCCCGTCGACGGCGGTCGTGGTCGACGCGACGTTGTCCGAGGGCACGAGCTCCTTCGAGCCGGAGCTCGCGCTCGCGCTCGCGATCGCCTGGCCGGCGGTGTCGAGCTTGACCTTGAAGTCCTTCGACGCCGAGCCGTCCTTCGCGATGTCGCCGATGTTGCACGTGACCGGGCCGGCGCCGGTGCCCGTGCAGCCGTCCGGCGCGGTCACGACCGTTCCGCCCGCCGGCAGCGTCAGCACGACCTGCACGTCGGGCGCCGTGTCCGGCCCCTTGTTCGTGACCTTGGCCGTGTAGGTGACCTCGCCGCCGGCAGTGACCGGATCGGGGGCGTCGGTGAGCTCGGCGACGAGATCCGACTCGGTGATCGTGATGTCGAGCTTCCAGCAGAAGAGCGTGCCGGTGATCGCGTTGCCGGCGGTGTCCTTCACTTCGAGAAACCAGTCGCCACCGGCATCCTTCCCGTTGAAAGCAGAGAGGGCGTTGTCCGGCCGGTAGCGGCCGGTGAACGGGGCGCTCGCGAGACCGATCTGCGGGTTCGTGTCCGCGTCGTCGAAGATCGTGAACACGCCGCCGCAGTCGTCGGGCGACGTGCCCAGGTCGTCGCCGGTGCCGCCCCGGTTCTGGAAGACGACGACCGAGGTGTCGCCGTGCTTGAGCGTGATCACGAGGTCGCCGACGCTCGGGTGGGCGGCCCGCACCCAGAGGTCGACATCCGCGACCGGGCCGGCCGTCGAGGGCACGGAGATCGCGGGCGTGAGGAGCGAGGTACCGTCCTCGGGGATGGCGGCCGTCATCGGGCCGCTCGAGTACTGCGTCGTCGTCACCGCCGACGCGCCCGAGAGGCCGAGCGTCAGCGCGACGGCCGAGAGGGCGAGAGCGAGCTTGGCGGCGGGCCGCTTCATCGCATCCTCTATCGGCTGCCTGGCCGCCGAGCCTTAGCCCCGCTGACCCCCTTTGGGGGGCTGCATACAATGCGAGGCGGTGGCGTTCGACCCTCTATCGGCCGAGCAGCGCGAGCTCCGCGAGCTCGTGCGCACCATTGCCGCCGAGAAGGTCGCGCCGCGGGCGGCCGAGGTGGACGCCTCGGGCGAGTTCCCGTGGGACGTCGTAGAGGCGCTGCGGGAGGCTGACATCCTCGCGCTCCCGTTCGAGGAGCGCTACGGCGGCGTCGGCGCCGGCTCGCTGATGACGCTGGTAGCGATCGAGGAGCTGTCGAAGGTGTGCGGGACGACCGGGCTCATCCTGGCGATGCAGGACCTGTCGACGATCGCGATCCGCCTCGCGGGGACGGAGGAGCAGCGGCAGCGCTACCTGCCGAAGATCGCCGCGGGCGAGTGGCTCGGCGCCTACGCGCTGACGGAGCCCGGCGCAGGCTCGGACGCGGCCGCGATGACCACCGCGGCCCGCCGGGAGGGGGACGAGTACGTCCTCAGCGGCTCGAAACGGTTCATCACGAACGCCGGTGTCGCGCGCCTGTACACCGTGTTCGCGAAGACCGACCCGGAGGCAGGCCACCGGGGCATCTCGTGCTTCCTCGTCGAGTCGGACGCGCCCGGCTTCGAGGTCGGGCGGATCGAGCCGAAGATGGGGATCAAGGGCTCGACGACGGGCGAGGTCTTCCTCACCGACTGCCGTATCCCAGCCGGGAACCTCGTCGGCGCAGAGGGCGAGGGGTTCCGGATCGCGATGCGCGTGCTCGACCGCTCCCGCCCGGGGATCGCCGCCCAGGCGCTCGGGCTCGCCCAGGGCGCGACCGACTACGCGCTCGAGTACGCGAAGACGCGCGAGACGTTCGGGAAGCCGATCGCCGAGCACCAGATGATCCAGGCGCTCTTGGCCGACATGGAGACGCGCTGCGCGGCCGCGCGAGGGCTGCTCTACCGGGTCGGGCAGATGATCGACGCCGGCGTCGACGGGCCCGAGCTGACGAAGGCCTCCGCGATGGCGAAGCTCTACTGCTCGGACACGGCGATGGCCGTGACCACCGACGCGGTGCAGATCCTCGGCGGCTACGGCTACATGCGCGAGTACCCGGTCGAGCGGATGATGCGCGACGCGAAGATCACCCAGATCTACGAGGGCTCGAACCAGATCCAGCGGCTCGTGATCGCCCGCGAGATGCTCCGCGAGCAGCGCGCCCCGCTGCCGAGCGGCGTTGCCTGAGGAGGGGGAGGTGGCACAGCGGGTCGAACGGGCGACGCTCCCGGCGGTCGCTGCCTCGCAGCGCGGCCGGCTGCACGGGCGCGTCGCGGGCGTGCTGCTCGCCCCCGTCTACCGCTTCTACACCGACCGGCTGCGGCGCGAGGTGCGCCGCGCGCCGGTACCCGAGCACGTGGCCGTGATCCTCGACGGCAACCGCCGCTGGGCCACGAAGGCAGGGCTCACGGAGGTGGGAGCGGGCCACAGGCGCGGCGCCGACAAGATCGACGAGCTCCTCGACTGGTGCGCCGAGCTCGGGATCCGGGAGACGACGCTGTGGGCGCTCTCGGGCGAGAACCTCGGCCGGCCGGACAGCGAGCTCGACGCGCTGCTCGACGTGGTCGCCGGCAAGCTGGACGAGCTCGCGGCCCGCGCCTCGCGTCCGGGCAAGCGGATGCGGATCCGCGTCTTCGGCCGTCTCGACAGCCTGCCCGACCGGCTGCTCGGCGCCGTCCGGCGCGCCGAGGAGCAGACGGCCGGAAACGACGACCTGCGCCTGAACATCGCGCTCGGCTACTCCGGGCGAGACGAGCTCGTCGACGCCTGCCGGTCGATGGTGCGCTCCCTGGCCGCCGAAGGCGTCCCCGCCGAGGAGATGGCCGGACGCGTCACGACGGATGCGCTCGCCGCCCACCTCTACACGGCAGGCCGGCCCGACCCGGACCTGATCATCCGCACGAGCGGCGAGCTCCGGCTGTCGGGGTTCCTGCCCTGGCAAAGCGCTCACAGCGAGTTCTACTTCACCGACGTCTACTGGCCCGCCTTCCGCGAGCTCGACTTCCTGCGGGCGCTGCGGACGTTCCAGCAGCGCGAGCGCCGCTTCGGCCGCTGACGGTGGCCCCGTCCAGGGGCGGGTGGCGGCGATGACGGGGGAGCTTCCGCGCCGGGCGCGGCTCCTCTACGCCTCGGCGAGCCTCGGCGGCGAGGCGCTGACGCAGAGCCGCGGCGCCTGGCTCGTCTTCTACTACCACGAGGAGGCCGGCCTGCTCTCGCTCCCGGCGATCGGAGCGTTGCTCACCGTCGGACGCCTGCTCGAGGCCTTCGACGACGGCCTGATCGGCTGGTGGAGCGACCGCACGCGCTCGCGGCTCGGGCGGCGCATCCCCTTCGTGCTCGCTGCGACCCCGTTCTGGGCCCTGTTCGCGATCCTCGTCTTCGTGCCTCCCGGCGACGGGGGCGTGCCGGCGGCGGTCTGGCTGTTCGCCACGATCGAGCTGATGTTCCTCTTCTCGACCCTGTCGGGCGGGCCGTACGAGGCGCTCTTGCCGGAGATCGCCCGCACGACCGCCGAGCGCGTCAGGATCTCGGGGACGAAGGTGTACTTCGGCGCTGCGGGCGGGCTCGTCGGGCTCGCCGTCGGCGGGCTGATCGTCGACCACGCGGGCTACGCCGC
>JBBILK010000071.1:0-1962 GCA_037444965.1 Actinomycetota bacterium
ATCAGGAAGGCGAGCGGGACGAACGCGATGATCGCGAACGTCGCGAGCCGTGCCGGCACCTCGGCCGTGTCTCCGGCGATCCCCGAGACGAACATCGCCATTGCCGCGAGCGCCGTGATCGCCCCCGACCAGAGCACCGGCGCGAGCGCCCGCCGAGCGGGGGCCGTCGCCTCCCGCCAGCGCCGGGCGAGGATGACGACGACGGCGACGGCGATCAGCACGCCGGCGACGTTGAGGGCGGTGAAGAAGGCCTGCGCGAGATCGTCGTCTCGCGTGATCAGGAGCAGGTTCTCGGGGCACGCGCCCTCGCACGGGAACCCCGCGTCGGGTCTCGGCAGCAGGAAGAACGTCCCGAAGAGCTGGAGCAGGATCCCGGCCGCGTAGGCGAAGGCCGTCGTCAGGAGCACCGGGCGGCCGTCCAGCCGCCCCTCCGGGAAGCCGAGGACGAGCTGGACGAAGATCGGCATCGGCACGAGGGCGAGCGCGAGCCCGATCGTGAACGCGACGTCGTTGTTCGCGAGCTGCAGCGACGGGAAGAGCCAGGCGAAGCCCATCGCGACCATCAGCGGGCCGGTCCGGTTCTCCGGCCGGCGCGCCGAGGCGACGAGCCCGCTCGCCACGAACGACCAGACGATCAGGAGGCCCAGGATCCCGTGGCCGACGCGCTCCTCGGCGTGATCCGAGTTCAGGTTGACGAGCAGCACGGCGATGCCCACCGCGAGCCCGGCGATCGCGATCAGCACCTGCCAGCGGCTCACCGGGCTCTCACCCGAGCAGGGCCTGCAGAGCGGCCCCCGTGAGCTGCGCCTTGGGCACGAACCCGCGGGCGCCGCTCTCCGAGATCAGGGGGCCGAAGTCCGCTGCGTCGCGGCTCGACGTCAGCACCACCACGGGGCCGTCGCCGGTCGCCGTGAGCTCGCGGGCGACGGTGAAGCCGTCGCGGTCGGGGAGCTGCACGTCGAGGAGGACGAGCTCGGGGCGAAGCTCTCGGACCGCCTCGAGCGCGGACGCGCCGTCGGTCGCCTCGCCGACGACCTGGAAGCCCTCCGCCTGGAGGACGGCCCGCGCGCCGGCGCGGAAGCTCGGATGGTCGTCGACGATCAGGACGCTGACCACGCCCTCAATGGTGGCACGAGCTGCACGGGCCGCCAATACGGATAGCACCACCCTGCAGGCGGCGTTACCCCGCGGTCACCCGGCGCAGCCGCGCCGACACGTGGTAGGCGAGCGGCACCTCGAGCGTGCCCATCCACTGCTCGTAGAGCATCGTGTCGCCGTCGACCTCGTAGCGACGGTCGTAGCGCGTCGTGGGCGAGCTCCGCGCCGCCCGTGCGACGAACACGGAGCGCAGCTCGACGACGCCTCCGGAGACGGTTCCCTCGCTGAGCTCCGTGAGCCCGAGCGGATGGGCGAGCGCGACGTCGAGCCGCCCCTCGCCGGCCGGGCGCCAGAACCCGCGCTCGAGATGGATCGGCGACCCGTCGCCGGGCGCCCACGAGCGCTGGGCGTAGACGAGGTACGGCTCGCCGTTCTCGGCGAACTCGAGCTCCTCCTCGTAGGAGAAGGCGTCGATCGTCGGGTAGTCGCCCCGTCCCTCGCCGCGCCAGGTGCCGAGGAGGAACGCGAGCGGCTGGAGGTCGGCGTGCATGCGGGATTCCTAGTTGACCGAGGGGTCGGCCGGCATCAGCGCGAGCACCGCGTACGTGCCGCCCTTGCGGCGCAGCACGGCGCTCCAGAGGCCGTCGGCGTCGTCGGCGAAGACGTCCTCCGGCGCGGCCGGCTCGACGATCCAGGCCCCTTCCTCGAGCTCCGACTCGAGCTGCCCCACGCCCCAGCCGGCGTAGCCTGCGTAGACGCGCGCCCGCTTCACTCCCTCGAGCTCGCCGGGATCGACGTCGGCAGGGAGAAAGCCGATGCCGGCCAGCGCGATCGCGGCCGCCTCCGACGGGTCCTCGAGGTCGG
>JBBILK010000071.1:2002-9788 GCA_037444965.1 Actinomycetota bacterium
GACGTAGACGGGCTCGCCGTCGCCGACGAGCGGCGCGAGGTGCGGAACGGCCTCGGCGACGGCGATGTCGGCGGGCCGGTTGAGGACGAGCCCCATCGCGCCCTCCTCGTTGTGCTCGGTGACGAGCACGACCGTGCGGGCGAAGTTCGGGTCGAGCAGCGCCGGCGACGCCACCAGCAGCTGGCCGCGAAGCGAGTCGAGCTCGGAGCTCACGGCGGGAAGGCTAGCCTCCGGACGCGGAGAAGTGCTGGTAGTCCTTGACGCTCCCGGACCAGTAGCCGCCCCAGCCCCAACCGATCGACTCGAAGGCTCGGACGACTGCGTCGCCCGCGTGGATCATCCCGGGCAGCTGCCGCGAGCGGTCGGCGTAGCGCCGGCTCGCGTCGTGGTAGACGCGGCCGCCCTCGCCGTAGGGGTTCTCGATCGGGCGAGGCCGAAGGCGTGCTGCGACCAGTTCCCGGAGCCCGTCGCACGGCGGCAGTTGAACGCGGAGGTGTTGTCCGCCTCGATCGAGTCGAAGTCGCTGCCGCCGTAGGCGTCGATCAGCTTCATCCGCCGGATCGGGTAGCCGGCTCTGTACAGCGTGCGGAACACGTCGACGACGTCGGAAGCGACGTCCTCGTGGACGACGAGCCGCCCCGTCCGCGTCTTGCCGTCGAAGCCGCGGTAGCTGAGCGTGAGCAGCCGCAGGTCGCGCAGCGGCACGGGACAGCCGGGGCGCCACGACACGCCCGTCATGCGCTCGCGCAGCGCCGGCCCGATCCTCGACACCGACCCGGTGAAGGCGCCGAGAGCCGGTGCGGCGACGGAGAGCACGACCACGAAGCCGGCGAGAATCGCCGCTGGCCGCCTCGTCGCTCGACGCGTGGGCAAGAGGCCTCGCATCAGTCGGGGCGGCCGGATTCGAACCAGCGACTTCCGCGTCCCAAACGCGGCGCTCTACCAGGCTGAGCTACGCCCCGTCGTCCGGCGAGTGTAGCGCGAGCCTGCCACGGCGCCTGCGTTCGGTAGCCTCCTCCGCCGTGGTCGACGCGCCGGTCACCCCCGAGCTCGCCGGGCTCGAAGCGCACCTCGGCCGGCGGCCGCGGCCGGCGCTCGGCTACGCGATGGTCGCAGCGGCCGCGTCGCTCTGGGCCGCGAACGGCGTCGTCATCAAGGTCGTCCTCGAGTCCGGGCTCACCACGTACCGTCTCGCCGAGCTGCGCTGCGCCGGCGCGGCCGTCCTCTTCCTCGGCGCAACCCTCGTGACGCGGCCGGCCGCCCTGCGCATCGCACGCAGCGAGCTCCCGTGGCTCGCCGCGTTCGGCGTGCTCGGCCTCGCCTTCGTCCAGTTCTTCTACTTCGTCGGGATCGAGCGGATCGAGATCGGGATCGCGCTCGTGCTCCAGTACCTCGCACCCATCTGGGTGGCGCTCTGGGCGCGGTTCGTCGTCAAGGAGCCGGTCCGCCGCCGGGTCTGGTACGCGCTCGCGCTCGCGCTCGCCGGGCTCTCTGCGATCGTCGAGCTCTGGAGCGGGTTCTCGCTGGACGGCGCAGGGGTCGCCGCCTGCATCGTCGGCTCGCTCGCGTACGCCTGCTACATGCTGCTCGCCGAGCGCAGCCTCAGACGCGGGCGCGACGTCCTCTCGCTGCTCGCGTGGGGGTTCGGGCTGGCGACGCTGTTCTGGACGATCGTACGCCCCTGGTGGAGCTTCCCGGCCGGCGTCGTCGACGACGACGTGTCGCTGCTCGGCCGGATCGAGTCGACGACTCTGCCGATCTGGCTCCTGCTCGCGTTCGTCCTCCTGCTCGGGACGTTCGTTCCCTTCCTGCTCATGGTCGGGGCGCTCCGGCACATCCCGGCCACGCGCGCGACCGTGATCGCGATGCTCGAGCCGGTGCTGGCGGCGGTGATGGCGTACGCGTGGCTCGAGCAGTCGCTCGGGCCGCCGCAGATCGTCGGGGGGCTGCTCGTGCTCGCCGGGATCGGCCTCGCCCAGACCGCGCGGGGCGCGACGTAGAGCCTACTGCCGCGATCTCGCGCGGCCCGCAGCTACCATCGAGTCGAGTTGGTGAAGCGGGTTCTCCTCGCCTCGCCCCGCGGCTACTGCGCCGGGGTGGAACGGGCGATCGATACGGTCGAGCAGGCGCTGGAGCTGTGGGGCCCGCCCGTGTACGTCCGCAAGCAGATCGTGCACAACTCCCACGTCGTCCGTGAGCTCGAGCGGCGCGGTGCCGTGTTCGTCGAGAGCGAGGACGAGGTGCCCGAGGGCGAGACCGTCGTCTTCTCCGCCCACGGCGTCGCCCCGGACGTCTACGAGCGGGCACGGGCGCGCGGGCTGCGGGCGGTCGACGCGACCTGCCCGCTCGTCACGAAGGTGCACGCCGAGGCGAGGACGTACGCCGCGCTCGGCTACACGATCCTGCTCGTCGGCCACGCCGGCCACGAGGAGATCGAGGGGACGATGGGCGAGGCGCCGGACCGGACGCTGCTCGTCCAGTCGCTCGAGGAGGCCGAGCTCGTCGAGCCGCCTTCCGGGCCGCTCGCCTACCTGACACAGACGACGCTCTCCGTCGACGAGACAGCGGGGATCATCTCCGTGCTCGAGCGCCGCTTCCCTCACCTCGAGGGGCCGAAGAAGGACGACATCTGCTACGCGACCTCGAACCGCCAGTGGGCGGTCAAGGCGATGCTCGCCGAGGTCGACCTCGTGCTCGTGATCGGCTCGAGGAACAGCTCGAACTCGAACCGCCTCGTCGAGGTCGCCCGCGCCGGCGGCGTCCCCGCCCACCTGATCGACGACGAGACGGAGATCGACGAGCGGTGGCTCGACGGCGCCGAGTCCGTCGGGCTCACCTCGGGCGCGTCTGCGCCCGAGCGGCTGGTTCGCTCCGTCTGCGCCTGGTTCCGCGAGCGGGGCGTGACCGAGATCCGCGCGCACCGCTCCGTTCGCGAGGACGTCTCGTTCAGGCTGCCCCTGCTCGCGCGCGAGGACGCCCCGCGCGCCGAGGCGGCCGCCTGACTCGGACTAGCCGGCCTTCACGACGGCCAGCCCCTCGCCGGGGCGGCGCTCGATCCCGACGGCGAGGGTCTCCCGCGCGATCCGCTCGCCGTGCGCCTCGAAGACCTCCGCGAGCTCGTCGGAGTCGTGGTGGATCTCGATCCGGTCCGTGATCTCGAGCCCGGACTCCTTGCGCAGGCGCTGGATCGTGTGGATCAGGTCGAGCGCGCGGCCCTCGAGCTCGAGCTCGGCGTCGACGCGCGTGTCGACGGCGACGACGAGATCGGCGTCCTGGGCGACGCCCCAGCCGTCCCGCGCCGCGAGCTCGAGCGTGTACTCACCGGCGATCAGCTCGAAGCGGCCGGCTCTCAGCCTCCCGTCCTCGACCTCGAAGGCGCCCTCGGCGAGGAGCCTGCGCAGCTCCGGGAGGTCGGCGCCCAGCCTCGGGCCGACGAGATCGAGCTTCGCGCTCGCCCGGAGCTCGGCGACGTCCACCGGATCCGCGGCGAACGCGACCTCCTTCACGTTCAGCTCGCCCGCCACCTCCTCGACGTGGCGGGCGACGGCTTCTCGCCGCTCGGGATCGACGGTGCAGACGACAACCCGGCGGAGCGGCTGGCGGAGCTTCAGCCCGGCGCTCTGGCGGGCTGCCCGCCCGAGCTCGATCGCCCGCCGGGTCTCGCCGAGCTCGGCGACGAGCGCGGCGTCGAGCCGCCCGGCGGCGACCGCCGGCCACCCGGCGAGGAAGACGCTCTCGGGCGCCTCCGCGCACGGGCGGGCGACGAGGAGCTGCCAGAGGTGCTCGGCGAGGAACGGCGTCACCGGGCCGATCACGCGCAACGCCTGGACGAGCGCGTACCAGAGCGTCCGGAAGGCCGCGTCGTCGTAGGCGTAGAAGCGGCGCCGCGAGCGGCGGATGTACCAGTTCGAGAGGTCGTCGACGAACGACTCGAAGGCGCGGACGACGCCGACGGTCATGAACGCCTCGTACGCACGCTCGGTCTCCTCGACGAGAGCCTGCGTGCGCGCGAGCAGCCAGCGGTCGAGCGGGCGCAGCTCGGCGCCGCCGACACCGGTCTCGAGGTCCGCGTAGCGGGGCTCGAACTCCTCGATGCGCGCGTACGTGACGAGGAACGAGACGGAGTTCCAGAGCGTGAGCAGCTTGCGCTTGATCTCGTGCGCCGGCCCGTAGCCGAAGAGGAGGTTGCGGTCCGGCGGCTGCTGGCAGTACTGCCAGCGCATCACGTCGGCGCCCATGCGCGCGAACGCCTCCTCGGCCTCGATCAGGTTCCCCCAGGAGCCGTGCATCTCCCGGCCGTGCTCGTCGAGCATCTTCTCGTAGCCGAGCACGGTCTTGAACGGCGCCCGCCCGACGAGCGCCACCGACATGAAGTGCTGCGAGTAGAACCAGAGCCGGATCTGCTCGCGCATCTCCGAGACCCAGTCGGCGGGAAACCACCGCTCCCAGTAGGCGTGGTCGGGCAGGTCGGCGCCGGAGAGCTCGCGGGAGGCGCCGGTCGCGTACCCGCCGGGCACCCACTCGGGGTTCTGCCACCCGAGCGTCGAGAAGGGCACGATGCCCGCGTCGAGCCAGACGTCGCCGACCTCGGGGATACGGTGGACGTCGGCCTCGCAGCGCTCGCACCGGATGGTGACCTCGTCGATCCACGGCCGGTGCAGCTCCTCGAGCTGCTCGAGCCCGGCGGTTGCGCGCGCACGAAGCTCGGCGAGCGAGCCGATCACGTTCAGGTGACCGCAGTCGCAGGGGTAGAACGGCAGCGGGAGCCCGAAGTAGCGACGTCGGGAGATGTTCCAGTCGCCCATGTTGCGCAGCCAGTCGTCCATGCGCTTGCCCATGTACTCGGGCGTCCAGGCGACCGTCGCGTTCGCCTCGAGCAGCTTCGGGCGCAGCTCGTCGACGGCGAGGAACCAGTCGTCGGACAGGCGAAAGATGAGCGGCGTGTTGCAGCGCCAGCAGAACGGGAACCGGTGGACGACCTCCTCGGCGGCGATCAGGCGTCCCCGCTCGGCCAGGTCGGCGACGATCTGCTCGGTCGCCTCGGCCGCCCCCTGCCCGTGGAGCCACCCGTAGGCGGGGTAGAAGCGGCCCGCCTCGTCGACCGGCGCGAGCACCGCGAGGCCGTGCGCCTGCGCCAGCTCGAAGTCCTCGGCACCGCAGCCCGGGGCGATGTGGACGATCCCCGTCCCCTCGTCGAGCGAGACCTCGTCCCAGGCGATCACGCGGTGCTCGATGCCCTCGGCCGCGGGCAGGTGGTCGAAGGCGCCGTCGTAGGCGAGCCCGACGAGCTCTGTTCCGCTCGACCGCGCGACGAACGTCTCGTCGGGATAGCGGGCGACGGCGACCCACTCGCCGCTCCGCAGCCGCCCGTACTCCGCCTCCGGGTTCACGGCCGCCGCCACGTTCGCCGGCAGCGTCCAGGGCGTCGTCGTCCAGACGGCGAGCGCCTCGCCGGGCCGGCCGTGCAGCGGGAAGCGGACGTAGAGCGACGGATCGGTCTTGTCGAAGTAGTGGCCGATCAGCTCGTGCTGGGAGATCGAGGTGCCGCAGCGCGGGCACCACTCGGTCGAGCGGTGACCCCGGTACAGCCAGCCCTGCTCGTGCATGTGCGCGAGAAAGCGCCAGATGTACTCGATGTTCGTGTCCGAGAACGTGAAGTAGTCGTTCCCCCAGTCCATCCACTGCCCGAGCCGCTTCGAGCCGCGCGTGAGCTCGGCCGCCGACCAAGCGACTTTCTCGCGGCACTTGCGCGCGAACGCGGCGAGCCCGTACTCCTCGATCTCGCGCTTCGAGTTGAGGCCGAGCTCGCGCTCGACCCCGACCTCGATCCACAGCCCCTGGCAGTCGAACCCGTTCTGGTAGCGCTGGTGGAAGCCGCGCAGCGCCTTGTAGCGCTGGAAGACGTCTTTCAGCGTCCGGCCCCACGCGGTGTGGACGCCGAGCGTCTTGTTGGCCGTCACGGGTCCGTCGACGAAGCTCCAGACCGGTCCGCCCGCGTTCTTCGCGCGGAGCTTGTCGAAGATTCCGCGCTCGTCCCAGAACGCGAGCACCTCGAGCTCGAGCGCAGCATGGTCGGGAACGGAGGGGAGCCGCTCGAACACGGACGCAGTCTAACTTGGGGATTTTTCGCGCCCGCGCGGTCGTTAGGAAGGAAGGAAACGCGAACGGAGGCTTGATGACGACTGCAGTGACGACTTCCACCTTCGAGACCGAGGTGCTCGGCAGCGAGCAACCGGTGATCGTCGACTTCTGGGCGGAATGGTGCGGCCCGTGCCACGCCGTCGCGCCGGTTCTCGACAAGATCGCCGACGAGCGAGCGAGCGAGCTCCGGCTCGTCAAGGTGAACATCGACGAGGAGCCCGAGCTGGCGCAGCGCTACGGGATCATGAGCATCCCGACGATCGTGCTCTTCAAGAACGGCGAGCCGGCCGCAGCGGCGGTCGGGGCGCAGCCGAAGTCGATGCTCGAGAAGAGCCTCGGGCTCTCCTAGACACCTCCCTCCCCCTCCTGACCGTAGGGGCCGGACCTGTCCGGCCCCTACGACTACGATCGACATCGTGAGGCACCAGCTCGCCTCGATCCACGAGCTCGCGCGGATCGGGCTGCTCGCCGGGATCCCCGGTGAGACGCTCGGCAAGCTCGCCGAGCGTATGGAACGCGAGGAGCTTCGCCCCGGCGACACCGTCCTCACCGGCGACGGCGAAGACGCCCGCTTCTACGTCGTCATCTCGGGAATGCTGAATGCGAGCGGCGGCACGCTCCTGCGGCCGGGCGACAGCTTCGGCAGCGTGACGCTCGCAGGGGAGCCCGTGAAGGCGATGACCCCGGCCGTCGTCGCGAGCTGCGACCGCCCGACCTTCGAGGAGCTCGTCAGGCCGGCTCTGCCCGGGGCCTGAGCTCCGCCAGCACCGCGTCCGAGAGCAGGGGCCAGGCGGCCTTCGCCCAGTCGCCGAACTCGCGGTCGCTCAGGCAGGCGAGGCCGAGCTCTGCCTCGGGGTCGACCCAGAGGAACGTGCCGGAGCGGCCGAAGTGGCCGAACGTCCGTCGGGAATTCAGCTCACCCGTCCAGTGCGGCCGCTTGCCGTTCCTGAGCTCGAAGCCGAGGCCCCAGTCGTTCGGCTCCATCCGGCCGAAGCCGGGCAGCACACCGTCGAGGCCGGGGAAGGCGACGGCGGTCGCCTCGGCCAGCGTCTCGGGCGCGATGAAGGCGGGATGGAGGAGCTGGCGGGCGAAGGCGAGCAGGTCGTCGAGCGGCCCCGAGGCGCCCCAGGCGGGTGAGCCGGCCACGTTCGTCCCCGTCATGCCGAGCGGGTCGAGCAGGGCCCTGCGCACGTACTCGGCGAACGGCATCTCGGCGCGCTCCTCGACGATGCGCCCGAGCAGCTCGTAGCCCGCGTTCGAGTAGATCCGGCGCTCACCGGGCCTGGCGAGCGGCACGCCGCGCTCGGGGGGCAGGCCGGAGGCATGGGCGAGGAGGTGGCGCACGGTCGACCCCGTCGGGCCGGCCGGCTCGTCGAGCTCGACGATGCCCTCCTCCGCGGCGACGAGGACCGCACCTGCGGTCAGCAGCTTCGTCACCGAGGCCCAGGCGAAGCGCCGCGCCGCCGGTCCGCGGATCGCCAGCACGCCGGCCGGGCCGACGACGCCGACCGCGACGTGATCGGCCGGCCAGACGTCGACGGCGTCGAGCGCGCGCATGGGCCGCGATACTACGCTTCCGCGATGGAGCGCCGCCTGATCTCCTCCGGGTCGCCCTACGAGCCCGTGGTCGGGTACTCGCGGGCCG